>VBFM01000105.1:1112-3516 GCA_005882595.1 Chloroflexota bacterium | reverse complement strand
AGCAACCTGGTGATCAACGAGATCACCCTGCGTTTGTGGGTTTGTAGGAACATCAGAGTTGCCGATATCGACGGAACCGGCTTCTACATTCGCCAGGCCGGTCTTACTACCACCCAGGTTGACGGTGATGGTCGCACCAGAGCACTTACCCGAATAAGACTGCGCTACTGACTTGACCAGCGGGGCCAGAGCCGTCGAGCCACTGGCGGTGATGCTGCCCTGAACGCACGTGTATTCACCCGGTGTGCCCAGCATAGTCGAGCCTGGCGTCGGAGTGTTGCCGCTGGACGTAGAGCCGCCGCAAGCTGAAATGATCATACTGATTGCAATTGCCACTCCTAACATGAGTGCAATACGCGGTCGCTTGAACATAATGCCTCCTGCTCATCTTTGACGAGCAACTATTGTTGATCTATCCTTAACAGCGGGGGAACAAAACCTGTAGTCGTTCCATTCATACCGTATCATCGATAGGTTAACTGTGCTTTATGGATAGGTTATGGGAATGTTAAATACCTGTTAAACTTTGCTTAAGGGATAGGTGGGAAGATATTTAAACTAGACAAATGAAAAAGACAATTCTCTCCTTTCCGTGTATTGCGCCACCCTCGTACCTGCTCACGCTCGCCCTTAGATGCTTAATGCATCTTGCCTTTGAGTGGAGCAAGCGCACAGCACTCCGCGCAAAACTTTTTTTCAGTTCATTCCGTAGTATAGGCAAGACCCCTCATAAAAGCGCCCGGTCGATCAAGAAGGGAGCCATGAACCAATGTTGCAGACAGAGCAGAAAGACTTCTTTACCTCTCTCTTCCAGGGGATACATGCTCTCGCAAAGGATTGCGAACGCTTGCTCGCTGATACAGAAGCTCTCCGCCTCCAATCTCTCCACCTCCTCGATCAGCAAGAGCAGCTCATGGAAGAGCACCAGCACTATCTTGCGCGACTCCGATCCCGTCGCGAAAGACTCGCTCAAACGATAGATCAGGTGCAGCAGTGGTTGAGTGACCATGGCTACGAAACTCATCATCAAGAAAGGACGCCTCCCTGATGAACCCATACGGAAGGGACCCAGATAGCGGAATGGAGCGATTTAACCAGCAACGAGAACGACGGGCGCGTGAAAATCTCTCTAGAGGGAAACGCCTCATGGTGCTATTCATTTTCTTGATTGTTATCGTTGGGGGCATCATTGTCCTCATTGCTTTGCGTTGAAGTTGCAGACCTGCCTCCTCAAACAATGCGCAATGGTGTATAATTGCCAGGTAAGCCAGATATTTGTTGATCTCTTCTAGCGTTGAAGGATATTGTTACTGTAAATGACTCACCTGTATTTAATACGGCATGGCGAAGCACTTGGGGCTGTTAAACGTATCATTGGAAATACACCACTTTCACCATTTGGCATAACGCAGGCCGAACGGCTGCGTGATCGCCTGGCTGCCACGGGCGAAATTGCCGCTGATGTCCTCATCTCCAGTACATTGGTACGCGCACGCCAGACGGCTGAAATCATTGCCCCGGCGTTGGGTTTGCCAATTATATTTGATGATGAAGTGCATGAACTGCGAGACGGCGCTGCTGAAGGGATGCACGTAGAGGAGTATCGAAAGAAGTACGGCGAGGTTAATTTCCGGCAAACGCCTTTTCGGCAGGTGGCTCCCAGTGGAGAGAACTGGGGACAATTTGCGCTGCGCGTGGGGACCGCGCTTGACCGTATTCTGCGAGAGCACGAGGGGAAAACTATTGTGGTGGTGTGTCATGGCGGCGTCGTTGGTGTCTCGTTCCTCTACTTTCTGGGTATTGGTACGCTGCAATATCCGCAGGCAGGGTTTGATACCTATAATACCTCGATTACCCACTGGGCAAGGCGCTCTTCTCCCAACAGGCCCGCGCGCTGGCTCTTGATTTCCTACAATGATGATATGCACCTGCGCGATATCCATTCCTCTGTGCGTATTCCCTGGAGTGCGATTTCAGCCCGGCCAGCCGAGGGCGCGCCACAACCTGCGGTTCCCCTCGATGACGATGACGAGGTATAAAAGCGAACTGCTTGCCTTGCTCTTTCCGCACTATCCTTCGTATAATTACTATGTAAAAGTAAGTATAGGGTTCCACACCATTGCATAGATTGGAGATAACTTTCGCATGCGACTTGGATTACAAGTCCCCAATTTTACGTGGCCCACTGGGCAGGCGCAGCTTGGAGATACCTTCGGGTTGATCGCACAACGGGCAGAACGCGCCGGCCTCTATAGTTTTTGGGTGATGGACCACTTCTTCCAGATTCGCAGTGTTGGACCGTCCGAAAATGAGATGCTCGAAGCATATAGTGCGCTGGCTTTCGCTGCCGGGCATACCGACCGCATCAAGCTTGGGACGATGGTCACAGGTGTGACCTACCGGC
>VBFM01000105.1:0-1087 GCA_005882595.1 Chloroflexota bacterium | reverse complement strand
CACATGGTCGAGCATATCTGGGGATCGGTGCGGCCTGGAACGAGGAGGAGCATCGCGGTCTGGGCGTACCCTTTCCACCGCTCGCGGAACGCTTTGAGCGCCTGGAAGAGACGCTGCAGATCGCGCACCAGATGTGGTCGGGCAACGATAAGCCTTACGAGGGCAAATATTACCACCTTGCCCGTCCGCTCAATTCGCCGCAGGCTGTGCAGAAGCCACATCCACCCATTTTGATTGGTGGGACTGGCGAGCGCAAAACGCTGCGGCTGGTCGCGCAGTATGGAGATGCCTGTAATATCTTTGCGCGCCTGCCCAAACCTGAAATTCAGCGCAAGCTGGGCGTGCTGCGCGAACATTGCCAGGCGGTAGGACGGCCCTATGAGCAGATCGAGAAAACCACGCTCAGTTCCTTTAACCTGACACGCGATGGGCGCAATGGTTCCACTACGCCCGCCGCGCTGCTGGAAGAACTCGCGCAACAGGCCGCTCTGGGTATCGACCAGGCTATCTTTAGCCTGCAAAATGTCTACGATATAGAGCCATTTGATCTGCTGGCGAATGAGATTGTCCCGGCAGCTGCGAAGATACAGGTGGCCGGAAGATAACTATATGCGCCTGGGCCTGGAAATTTCCAACTTCACCTGGCCTGACAAACCCGGTCAACTAGGCGACACCTTTGGACTGCTCGTAGAACGGGCAGAACAAGCCGGGTTCTATAGCCTGTGGGTGATGGATCATTTCTTTCAACTTCAGGAGATAGGCCCGGTTGAGGGCGAAATGCTTGAGGCGTGGAGCGCGCTGGCTTTTGCCGCCGGGCGCACCAATCGTATCAAACTCGGCACGCTGGTGACGGGGCGAGTACTTTGGATGTGTTGTCGCATGGACGGGCCTATTTGGGGGTTGGTGCGGCCTGGCACGAGGAAGAGCATCAATGGCTCGGCATCCCTTTCCCATCGACGGCGGAAAGGTATGAACGGCTGGAAGAGACGCTGCAGATTGTGCACCAGATGTGGGCGGGCGATGATGCGCCTTACGAGGGCAAACATTACCAGCTTGCTCGCCCGCTCAATTCGCCGCAGACTGTGCA
>VBFM01000413.1:22091-32437 GCA_005882595.1 Chloroflexota bacterium | reverse complement strand
TCAATCGTTCGAATGGGCCTCGATTGTTCCTGTTAGGCGATGCCGCCTGGGTCTCAGAGAACTACATGCGTCCGGCCACTATGCACCCGTTTATCTGGTCGCGTGTCACCAGCGATGATGCCACCGCACGCCAGACTCTGATCGACTTGCACTACTACGCACTGCAACACCCCGAAATTCCATTGATCGGTATGCACGATGCCGCATTGCAGGAGCAGTATATGCGATCAGAGAAATTTACTCAGGCGATGACAAAGTAGGGAGAAAATTCCTGGCCGTCACTCAAGCAATACCGCGTCCATCCTAAACTTGACACGAAAGTTACAATACTAGTGCGAGGTAGGGAAAGCGTGAATATGAAAGCAACGCGCATAGATCAAAACCGTGAGGGACGACCTGTCGTGCTAGTGCGTCTCCAACAAGGAGCGAATTTGCGCAAGCGCTATATTGCCGAGATACCCGGTTGGCGCCAACCTCTGATTGGCTATTTTTTCAGCGTCCCATTTGTAGCGATGGGCCTGATCTTTGCGCTGTTTATGAATATGGTGCTCCCCCATTTCTATTTTCCTGACGCATCGATGCTGCTGGCTATCGTGCTGGTTGCGTTTATATGGGGGGTCGGTCCCGCACTGCTCACAGTTATCCTCGGTACTCTTGCCCTCGATTATTTTTTCATTCGCCCGGATGAACAATTGAGCCTGCAAAGCTGGAACGGCCTGGCACAAATTTTGCCTTTTTTCCTGGTTGGCATTATAGTTGCGATTATCTCTGGACAACGCGAAGCTGCGCGCCGGCGCGCGCTCGTTGCTGAACTGGCGCTCAAGGAACGTGCCGATGAACTTGAAGAGACTAATCAAGAGCTGAAAGAGGTCAACCAGATGAAAGATCAATTTATTTCAATGGCCTCTCACGAGCTAAAAACCCCTATTACGAGTATTCGCGGCCAGGCGCAGATATCGCTGCGCCGCCTGTCGAGGCAGAAGGAACTGCCGGAGGAATTAGCCGGTATGTCTCATGCTTTAGAGCAAATTGACGAGCAAACGCTGCGTTTAAATGTGCTGGTGGATGATCTGCTGGACCTGGGCAGTATCCGTGCAGGTAAAATGCAATTGCGCTTGAGCAGCTTTGACCTGCGTGAAGTATGCCAGAGTGCCATCGAGGAGCAGCGTCTTCTCTCTGGCCGCACTATCGAGTTAGAGCAACCCGAAACACCTGTGATGTTGGATGCGGATAGCGATAGATTGTCACAGGTCGTCACTAACCTGGTCAGCAATGCTATCAAGTACTCGCCGGAAACGAGCCCAATCAAGGTAAGTGTACAGTATCAGGAGAAGACGGCACGGCTGACGGTGCAAGATTACGGTCAGGGTATTTCAAAAGAGCAGCAAACACTCGTTTTTGAGACATTTTATCGTTCTCCAGATGCTCAAGCATCGAAGAAAAGGGGCTGGGGGCTGGGCCTTGCCATTTGTAAGGATATTGTTGAGCGGCACAGTGGTCGCATCTGGTGCGAATCGAGGGTGGGAGAGGGCAGCACGTTTATTGTGGAGCTGCCGCGGGGGTAGGAGTGATCATGAGGGACACATCGCAATTGCCAAATAAGTTTTAGAACAAAATAAAAGCTCTCGAACATTCAATGTTCGAGAGCTTTTGGCAGGGGTGGCAAGGCTCGAACTCGCGACATTCCGTTTTGGAGACGGACGCTCTACCAACTGAGCTACACCCCTAGATAATATGTATATAAGATTGGCGGAGAGGGTGGGATTCGAACCCACGGAGGCGGTTAACCTCAAGCATTTAGCAAACGCTCGCACTAGGCCACTATGCGACCTCTCCATGCTTTGCTTTCACACAGCTTCTATCCCCGTGCAAACGAGTGACGCACTGAAAGGATAATCGCTACGTTACATCCACGATATTACCATACTGCGAGGGCGGTGTCAATCAGGAATTTTAAGTATCTTCCACGCATTTTCCGCCCTCTAGAGGGGTTTTTCCGCGCGTGGGCTGGGAAAAAGAAGGTATGCTTTCCTGGAGCATTGTGACAACGGGGCCAAAAGAGAGACACGAGTTCAGTGTGCTCACCTGGCGGCCCTGTTCTAGTCGTAAAGGCTCCTCCCGCTCCGCGTGAGAGGGCACGCCCACGAGGAGGGGAGGAAGCCGGGAGGGAAGATGGCTCACGAGACATTAATCGAATCGACCTGCACAGTATTTCTCCCCTGAATAACAGAAACATGCCGCGGCGCATTTACAATGTGCAAGGGAACACGACTCAGTATGGCTTCGCTTGTGCCGAGCGGAACATTAAAGGGCAGAAGGGCAAAGCCCACATGCGCCAACCCGCGCGGCACATTCCCGATGTATAAAGGACTGCTCTCTGTACGCACAATCGTCCCTGGTTTCCAGGAACTGATGGGGCACCAGGAGAGAGCGGGGAAATCCGTGCTTGAAAGCTCTTCTTTCTCATCTTCCCCAAGCAGCACCGTCAAGACCTTTAGCGTGGGAATATTCGCAGCATTGACTCTCCAGTAAGCAGTGACCCGCAGGAGGGGCATGATGATCGGGAATGACTGGGGAGGTGTGATATTGTATCCGATCAGGCTGATACTGCTTCAAAATCAACCTGGAGCGCCTGTGGCACTTCTTGAGGTGATACGCGCGAGAATGAGCAAAACGAAGCCGGCAGATCAGGTACAAGGTCATTGTCAGACTGCACTCCAGAAAAGGACGAGATACCCGGAGGAGGAAGTCCGCGTTTGAGCAGGAGGTAGCCATCCTGAGCGACTACGACTCCATAATGACCACTTAGCAACACCTTCTTCACTTCGATGGTATAAGAAGGCGGATAGAAAGGATAGGTATCGCCGGTGATATCCAGAAAGATATAATCAGCGGTATCGTCGGCGTAAGGAAAAAGGTAAATATGACTGCGTTCACTTAGATGGGGCACCAGGCTGGTTTGTGCAGAGATCGAGGCCGATGGAAGAATCATCGGAATAATGTGTTCTGCGACCTGGTCATGTGCTGAAACGTTCGGCCAGGAAAACGCCCTGGAAAAGGGAAGCGCACCATACATGAAGTCCTGGTGCACAACAGCAAAGAGCGTAAAGACTACCAGCAAGGACAGCAGCGCAGGCTGCACCCAACGAATAGCAGGACGAACCGGAATAGCAGGTTGGATGTGCTCCGCCTGATCTGCTTCTCCATCCTGGGCCTGTTGTGCTTGTCGCTCGCGCATGTACTTTACGAGCCACCGCGCCCCCCAGGTTATCAGCACTATCGACTCGATTGTGGCAAAGATGAGTATAGGCACAATCTCGGCGTTGTACTGGTACACACCGAGGTACTGGTTGCGGTCCGAACTTAGCAGATTCAAGGCGATGGAAGGGAACGCCAATACGAGTATCCAGGGAACCAAGAGGGGGAGATATCCGGCGGGAGCCAGGAGTATCCTGAGGTACTGGCGATGTGTCGGCTCGAGCAGGTGCTGGGATATCACCGCTCGTGGATGCTGCAAGAAGTAAGAGATGATCTGTGACGGGCTACTGCCTAGATAAGAGTAGCGTGAGGACAGCAGTGGGTGTCCGGTCGGACTGATGAAGTGGTAGATCAACAGTGTCGTGCCAATCCAGGCAATACTCAGCCCTACCAACGCCAGACCACTTCGCCAGCGCTGCTGAAAGATGATTGACCACAGGCCAAACATGGCGATGACGACCGGTATCTCTTCTTTACAGGCCATCGAAAGAATGGCAAAGACGAACAGCCAGGGGGTGCGCCGGGTATACATGAAATACAGGGTAAAGAGCAGCAGGGCACCAGTCATCGTTACCGCGTGAAAATCGAAGATTTCGGCCTGTTGCAGCGTGGGATAGAGCAAATAGAGGACGGCGATGCCTACTGCAGCCAGTTCATTCCTCAGTCGCAGACGCGCCAGCCAGAAGGCGGGGAATGCCCCGCTTGCCACTACCAGTGTTTGCAGGACCAGCAATGTTTTTGGGCCAGAGATGATCAGGTAGAACAGCGACAGCAGGAAAAGCACCGGCTCGAAATGGATAGCGAAGCGCGGGATGCCATTGAGGCTAAAACAGTTCGTGTCGCTGACAATATTGCAAACGGTTTGATGGAAGAGTTGCCCATGTGTCAGGCTCCAGACAGCCTGGTCGTAAGTACCCAGGTCTTCGGCGGAAGTGAGGTACGCATCCTGGCGCCCAAGATGCACAAAAATGAAATAGGTCGAGAAGATAGCCGTAGCAAGAGCAACCAGGCCAAGAGCAATCCAGAATAAGCGTGTGCGCCCCATTGTTTCAGGAGCGGGATAGCGATAGAGGCGACTACGCCACACCGCTACATATTTTCGCCATGTCATTGTATTTCCCCAAATACCTTGAAAGAAAGAGTAACAGTCGCAAGGACAGCTTATACTATCGAGCGTGTTTTGACAAGAATTTTGTCTGCTTGATAGCCCAAATATATCAAGGAAGCAAGCATTGTTGGGATATACACGCCTAAATGCGGTGGAGAGTATACTTCCCTATTATTGCGGCAGATTCGCGGGGAACGCGTAAAACAAATCCGGAGGTGGATTGGGTGAGCCGTACTCCATGGTGATGGCATTGTGCGAACTCAGGGTTACTTCGGTATGGAGTGGCGAGGTGACCACGCCGTTGAACGGTTTGCCATTCACGAAGATTTGCCATCCAGTTGATTGCGTCATTTGCGGAGGGAAGTTGAGACTGGCAAAGCCCACTTGCCAGAGCGTCAAGAAATCGTCTAAGGCCAGGTTGTGCAGCTTCTGGGGAGCCTCGATATGGATGATGCCGTCATCGGTATGGGTGTGCATCCAGTAGAAACAACTGCCATCGGAGGCGATGCCTATATCCTGCGGAATCGTTACCAATTTCCCCTGAATGTAGATCGTGAGATGGACGTGAATATGATAGCCGAACTGTTCCATACTATCGCAGGAGAGACCGCTGATGGGCGCATTGGCGCTATTTTTCGCGACGATGTTCTGGATTTCCAGGTAGATGAAACCGGTCAGGCCCAGCAGGAGAACGCACATGCTGATGGCGGACCACAACAGGATGCGCGCGCGGTGCTGCTGTTTGCGGCGCAGCATACGCGCCGCGCGCCGCACTTGACGGAGTTCTTCCTGTTCAGGGTCGGTATGCGGGATTAACTGCTGGGTATCCATTCCATCTCCTCGGTAGGCCGTAGAACGTGTCCTCTTTTCATTGTATGCAACGGGGTAAATATGCGCTGGTAACAATGTTGGATAGATGGGGGGTGCATTGTATATGTTTACAATCAGCGCCCATATTTATGTATCCAATATCGCTTGTCTTGTCGCTTGCTTCATTTACTTTGTGTTGAAACAGCAACTTCAATGATACTTTCATCACCGTACCTTAACTAACCTCATCACTTTAATTGCACCTGCTCCTCTTACTGTTCAAAAAGGGATATACGTCCTCTAGAAAACATTAGAAGATAGGAGATTAGAAGACAAGGAGAAACTGCACATGGAGGTCATTTCTCGTCAGCGTCGGCGCATCACCCTACTTTCGGTTGTTACCCTTAGCGCTCTATTTTTTTCCCTCGCCTTCTTTGCCGCATCACCTGTGCATGGTGCAGGAGAACAACTCACCCAGATAAGTAGTGACCCGTATACCAACCCCAATAGTAATCACAAGACGCAAGTTGAGCCTGACACCTTTGCCTTTGGCAACACCATCGTGTCCACCTTCCAGTCTGGCCGTTTCTTCGATGGTGGAGCATCCAACATTGGTTTTGCGACTTCGACCAATGCCGGCGAAACCTGGACCAAAGGCTTCCTGCGGAACTCTACCGTCAATGCGACACCGCCGGGAAAATATCTCCGTGCCAGTGACGCTTCGGTCGCCTACGATGCCAGGCACAAGGTCTGGATGATCTCCTGGCTGGGCATTAAGAATCCTAGCACCGGACCTGTCGATGTGCTTGTAAGTCGTTCGACTGATGGCGGACTGACATTTGGCTCCCCCGTCGTGGTAAATGCTTCCGGTCATTTTAACGACAAAAACTGGACGGTCTGTGATGATACAGCCAGTAGCCCTTTCTTTGGCAACTGCTATACCGAGTTCGACAATGCGAGTAGCCTCAACACCATCCAGATGAGCACCTCTACTAATGGTGGGTTGACGTGGGGAGCAGCCAAGACGACTCCCGACCACACCTGTGTCATTGGCGGGCAACCACTTGTGCAGCCCAATGGAACGGTCATCGTCCCCATCGACGATTGTTTTGAGACGGCGATCCTGTCCATCAGGTCCACCGATGGTGGTGCAACCTGGAAGAAGCCGGTCCTTGCTGCACAAATCCTCTTCGATGGTGATCCCGGCAATATTCGTTCTGGACCTCTCCCAACTGCTGAGATTGACAAGTCGGGCCGGGTGTATGTCGTCTGGGATGATTGCCGATTTGAATCAGCCTGCAGCGCACCCATAGGGACCAATGATCTCGTGATAATCTCCTCTTCCGATGGCGTCAACTGGACCGTGCCGAAGCGCATCCCGACCGCCCGGGTCGGTAGTGGTGCCGATTTTCTCATTCCTGGTCTGGCCGTCGACAGGAGTACATCTGGCAGTTCCGCCCATCTTGGGCTTGCCTACTACTACTTCCCGAACTCGAATTGCAATTCCAATACCTGTCAGCTCAACGTCGGCTTCATCTCCTCAAACAACGGGGGAAGGAGTTGGAGCGCTCCAGAGCAACTGGCCGGGCCGATGACACTAACGTGGCTGCCACTCACCACTCTGGGGTATATGGTGGGTGATTACATCTCGACCTCCATCGTACCTGGTGATGATGACGCCACGCCCGTCTTTGAAGTGGCTTTCGCGCCAACACCGCCCCCAAACTGTTCCAGCCCGTCTGGCGCTCCAGGCCAGGGTTGTCACGAGGCTACGTATACGACGCCTGAAGATCTGCTGAAGATCATTGGAGGCTCAAGCGTCTCGAATGATGTGGCCCCGTCTAATGTGAGTAAGCCGGGATTGTCTTCTCCCGCAACCGCCTTCTAACTGTAGCAGCGTACTTTTAGAGATACGAGTGTAGGCGAGCCTGACACCTTTGCCTTTGGCAACACCATCGTGTCCACCTTCCAGTCTGGCCGTTTCTTCGATGGTGGAGCATCCAACATTGGTTTTGCGACTTCGACCAATGCCGGGGGACAGGGTCTGTGAATTATTGCAATGCAGGTTATTCAATGCTTGAAATCAAGCCCAATCCTTGCGATGATGCTTTTTCAATGGCGTGTAGAAATGCGGCGCTGTGCGTGGGAAGCACCTCGTCAACCAGACGAAACGCGGCAGGGATGCCCACCTGTTGATAGCGGAAATTGAGGTAATCTTCTTCTGCTTCTCTATGATCTGGGGGAATAGTCCCGTCAAGAGATATGGCCAGTTGCCATACTTCATCGGGAGTGAGGTAACCTGCGAATGCCCCAAATGGCTCGCCAGCTTCATAGCCAAATGGCATTGCCCGGCGTCCGCATGCCAGGTACTCAAAAAGTGCCATGGCGCGCACTGAGATGCGGGCCAGCCAACCTCTCAGGTGTAAGAGGTTGAGTTGATGCCCGATATGTATACCCTGTGCCGCAACAATAGTCTCCGCTTCCTCATCTACATCCAGATTGACCTGGGCAGTTGTATTCGCCAGCTCTGCACCAGTGCGGGCAGCGGCCACATCGGCCGCCTCCTTCGCTACACTTGCCTCTCTTGCTTCGCTCATATCCTTTTCACTCAATTCCCATGCAAAATGCTCGACATTCTTTGTTGGTTCCTCGATCTCTTGCGCCAGTTCGCTTAAACCGGCTTCCTCGAGTAGTGAAAGCAGTTCACTGTGAGTAATTCTATCCTCCGGTGATAGCTCTTCGTCGCCGGCATTGATGGATGCCCCCTCTTCTCCACCTTGACTTCCCTGCCAGGGTAAGCAGAATGTTTCGATGATGGCGCCCCAGACGGAACGCAGCGCGTCCGAACGTTGATAGAGCTGTGGCGCGTGCTTATACAGATAGCGATCACTGAGGGCGGTGAACTGTTCGGCAGAGCAGAGTTTCAGGTATTCACGGCGGCTATAGGGACCGCGCGGCAGCGTTTGCGCGAAAGCGCGGGCGCGCGTCCAGACGCGCAATCGCTGCATAGGATCGGGCAAAAATCGCTCTTCGTAGGCGCAGCGTGTTTGCTCGAAGAGCTGCAGAGCAGCAATTTCATCGCCTTCGATCAGCCATTGCTCAAATGCGGGCATGACTTGTTCAGCATATACTCTCCAATCAAAACCATGCAGCTGTACGGCCATAAACTCCTCGTTCGTTCTGCGCCAGAAAATATTTCTGATCTCACGTGTCAAATTGCGCGCTATGTTCTATAAGCCTGTTATCTGTAGCATTATATTATATGCACAAAAACGTAGATCATGTTTTTGGGGGAGGCAATTTAGTAGCGTGCAGTGCATTGCGCCCGAGCCTTTTTCGAATCGTGGGCGACGACGAATCGATTGAATGGCTGATCCCCCCAAAACGATCGATGCCTGGTGCGGAATTGCTTGTGGGCCGATTGGTGGGCGTGGGATTGTTCGCGTGAGGGGCAGGCTGCTGATTGACTGAGGAAACATTGGGCATGGCATGAAACGTATTGGGAATAGGCTCGAAGCTGCCAGGAGCGGCGAAACTACCGGGCTGTGGAATGTGCTGGTTGTTGCCAGCAGCAGGATTACCCATCGGCACGTTAGAAAAAGGTGCGATTGGAGGTGTATAAAAAGAACTGTTGCCGGTTGCTGCGAAAGGAGGACCGAGCATATTCTCCTGTTGTTGCAGGTCATCTGTACGTGTGCGTTTCCAGGGAGCGGCCCCACTGGGAGGTAATCTTTTCGCCGGCATTGGCAGCAGGTGTTTGCGCAAAAAAAACCATCCGGGGATAAACAGGAATCCGACGATCGCAATACCTGACAGGCCAACCACGATGTACATGTAAGGGAAGCCATTGTCCGCCGGTGGGCCGCTTTGCCTATTCTCGTTGTTTGATGGAGCGGGTGTAGTGCCTGGCGTTTGATTCTGACCTGTTCCCGGCGTGATAACGGCTGTCGCCGTCGCGCTACTTGCCGGTGTCGGGCCAGGAGTTGTGGTTTGTCCAACAAATGCCGTTGGTGATGGCGGTGTGGTTGTCGGTGAGGAATGGGGTGTGCGGGTACTTGTGGAAGTCGGTGAAGGCGTATTTGTCACTGTAGGCGATGGTGTGTTGGTGGGCGTAGTTGTAGGAGTCGAGGTGGTTGTCGGTGTAGGAGACGGTGTGTTGGTGGGAGTTGCTGAAGGCGTGGTCGTTACTGTCGGTGATGAAGTATCGGTAACGGTCGGTGTACCGGCATCGGCAGGTGGCCGTCTAGCGATTACCTTGCCACTGAACTGCTGAAGAGACACATTTGCATGTGCCGATGTAGCGACGGTAATAACGCTGTAGCAAGAAACGCCTAAGAGCAAGAACGAAAGAATACCAATGCCGTACTGGAGCAAGGTGGGCCTGGCAAATAGATGTTTAGCCAAACACACAGGCCTGTGTAATTCTGACGGCGGACCATCTTTCATTATACTTTTCCTCGACAGCTCCCAGGCACCATCTGGGGGAGTTATTTTGTGCTTACTTCATCCAGGCGTGGCCGTGGTGGGGCGAATAAACCTGTCTGGGCCTGCCGCCGTAAAGCTTCTAGCGTTGGATCGAGAGGGACGGGAGCCACACCGTTATCGCCTGTCCCAGGCGTCATGCTGGCATAAGATGGGACCGGTGACTTCTGCGGCGGGATAAACGAAGGCGGGCCGCCGGGCTGGAAACCATTGGCCGGTGAAGCTACCTGCGCGGACAAATTAGTTTGAATAGGGACGCTGTCTGGTGGCGGCGTAAAGATACCAGTAGGCCAATTGGGAGGATATGATCCATTTCCGCCGGGATTAGCATTGAACCCGTTGGGAGGTAGTCCTCCATTGTTCATGAAGGTCCCCGGCTGCCTTGACCAGGGACTCGGTGCTGCGCCAGCGGGTGGGAAAGGTAGCCTCACTTGCAACTCTGGCGGCGCAGCCGCAGGTGTTGAACGTCTACGCCGGACAAACAGAACAATGATAAGGATAGTAATCAACAGGAAGAGCGTGCCTGCCACACCGCCGACCAGGAGGAGCACGTTGGGTGGATTGGTTGTGCTTCCCTTGCTGCCAGGGGTGGTGTTGGTTGTTGGGGTCGAATTTCCGCCCGTAGTTTGAGTGATTACTGGAGTGGGCGTTGCGCCTGTTGCCGCTGTTGTGCTAGCCTGAACCGTCG
>VBFM01000413.1:5739-22022 GCA_005882595.1 Chloroflexota bacterium | reverse complement strand
TAGGTGATGGTCGCACCGCAGGCGCATTATAGATAAAATTCACCGATGAAGAGAGTGTCGGCGGTTGTCCACTGCCCACAATCGCCTCTATCATATAAGGTCCGCTTTCCATTGATGTGACCGGCACAATAAAATTCACCTTCGCCATGCCGTTGCTATCTGAAGTAGTACCGTTTATACCAAATTCGACTTGATTACTCAGGGATACCCAGTTGAAGTTGACTGCCGTCCCCTGAGGGTAATAGTTTGACGCGGTAATGGTTGCCTGCTGTCTTTCGACCAGTGTGCCAGGAGAGACCGATACCTGTGGTGGCGAGGTTGAGAGTTCGTTAAAGGACCCGGCAATAGCAATAGTGCCGGCAACGGTGACGCATACTGTATAAGTGCCCAATGGGGTACCCTGCGGCCAGCGAAACCAACCATTGAATTTCCCGCCTTGCAAGGTGCCAGTTTGTGAATCCGCTACCGTGGAACAGTTGGAGTTACTCATGTAGCCGAAACTGGCCTGCTTGCCATCAGCCTCAGACCAGCCAGTACCATTGACCGTAATGGTGGTTCCAACCGGCCCCGAAGTTGGGCCGCTTGTTGCACTGCCTGTTCCGCTATTGCTCACCGCAAAAACATGCGAACGGAATGCTGTAAGGAACAATACTGTCAGACATAGCATTACGATCCCTACAATGCTGGCACCTCTGACAACCAGCAAAGCGCTCGCTCCCCACTGCGTTTGATTGGTTTGCTTTTGCATGGCGATAATCCTTCATAACCCAGCATCAAGTCAGGTGCGAGTGACCTGTAAAACCTGTGTGACTTCCCCCTATGGTGCGAGTGTAGAAGAGGTAGAGTTTGTATGTCAAGCAATAGGGCAATTTGTACTACTTTCCTTGCTTCTAGCAGCTTAATCTCAACCTGAGGGTGCTAATGATCTGCCTGTCCATGCCGATAAACATCGGTGAAGCACAGCTTTTACTACTGTGACTGAGTAGAATACCCAGGTCAGGAGAAGTATATGGTCATAGATTCACCGTCCCAGGTGGTTGTGCCACCTGAACAACCGTATTCCCCGGAACTGGCTTTCCAACCTTCTGATATGCCGGAGCAACACAAGCTGCCGACAGTGTTGGGGACGCGGGACCTGACGGTATTAATGCTGCTGATTGTTCTATTTGTTGCAAATAATGATGGTGTACAGTTCGGCGGTCCAGCGGCGTTTGTCTACTGGGTGCTGGGTCTGCTTACCTTTCTCGTTCCCTGCGCGTTTGTCACCCGCTGGCTGGCACTGCGCTATCCGGGGCAAGGCGCTCCCTATCTCTGGGCGACACGTATTCTCGGTCAAAGGTGGAGTTTTTTTTCAGCCTTTTGCGCCTGGTTGCCAGGTGTGCTTGCCGTCGTCTCAGCAGTACAAAGTGGTCTGATCTTCATTCAGTATCTTGTTCCAACGTGGTTTACGACCCCGTTGCAGCAAGGTATCGCCATCGTGTTCATCCTGATTGTGCCAACAGCCATTGCCTGTTTACCGTTGCGCTGGGTCAAACGCATCCTGCTGGCGCTGGCCACTCTTTATGTGAGCGTCTTTCTCCTGCTGGGGTTCGCTGGCGTATGGTGGCTTTCAGTGGGACGCCCGGCAGCAACAATGTTGACCAGCCCGCAAATGTGGCTGCCTAACCAGGGAAACTTTGCCGTCTACGGAGTAGTCATTCTGGCATATCTTGGCGTGGATATTCCCCTGTTCATGGGTGGCGAGCTTCGTGGTGGAACACCGGGAGCCAGGCGTGCCACAGCGTTTGTCTGGTGGGGGTCAGCGATTGCGTTTATCGCCTACATGATGGGAACCTTTGGCATAATGGTGATTGTGCCGTCTTTTGCATCGAAAGGCATGGGGGCAAATATCCTTGCCATCCAGATGGTTTTTGGTGCAACAGTTGGTACAGTGACGGCGATCGTACTTGCTGTAAGCCAGGTTGCGCTTACCATCGCCTATATCCTCATGTTTTCGCGCTTGCTAGTGGTTGTTGCTCAGGACCGCCGCCTGCCCATATCACTGGCAAAGGTCAATCGCTACGGAGTACCGGCCTTCAGCATTGTTATACAGGGGTTCATTGTCGCTATTGTGGCCGTCCTGTCCCTGATCCTTTTACCAGCGCTCTTTGGCTCAGTGATACGTCCGGATGACCTGGCGCTGGCTATCTACAACGTGTTGCAAGCGGGAACAACCGTTATCTGGGTATGTACGATTGTCCAGCTTTTCTGGTTTGTCCTCTGGCTCCTCTACCGCCGGAGAAATCGTATCGAACTCCCGAGCAGGCAGCGTTTAACTCTACTGGTGATGTCCCTCGTAGGTTCCGGGGCCTCTCTGATCGGCATCTGGGCGACGGTTTCCAGTTCCTGGCTACCTACTTTCATCCCTAATAGTAACTGGGCTATACTTGTTCTGGGCATTACGATAATTTCGTTCCTGGTTGGCCTGGTCGCCAGTGAACTCCCACGAGTCCACGCCCTGTTGAGAGAACAGAAGTTTCTCAATGATCGCGAGGTGACGCTGCGCTCACAATTGCAGGAAGGCTACGATCAACAGCAAGTGCTGGTATTGGAACTGGACCGGCTCTATCGAGAACAGGCCAGGGCCGCTATCACCGATGCCGTCACAGGCCTGCCCAATCACCGCGCCATCATGAGCAGGCTCGATGAAGAGCTGTCGCGCAGTCAGCGTACCGACAGCTCATGCGCCGTCGTCTTTGTAGACCTGGATCATTTTAAACGCATCAATGATACCTATGGCCACCGCGCCGGTGATGCTATCCTGCGCGAAGTCGGTAGTCGCTTGCGCGCAACGGTACGCCTGGAAGACTTTGTGGGACGCTATGGCGGCGAGGAATTTGCCGTCATCTTAACAGAGACAGATGTGCTGAGCGCGAATCAAACTGCGCAGCGTTTACTGATCGCGCTCAACTCACAACCCTTCAATTGGGAGATGGAAGAAACGCAGGCAGTGGTGCCGATTGCGGTCAGTGGCAGTATCGGCGTAGCCATCTATCAACTTCACGGGATTACGCGTGAAGAACTGATTGAATGCGCGGACCAGGCTATGTACCAGGCCAAAAAGGGTGGCAGGAATCGCGTCTGCATCGCTGACGTAGAGCCTACTCTTTCAAAGGAAATAATTCTCCCTGATGAGTTGCGCGAAGCAGGTGATCAAAATGTGCGTGAGATCGTAGGTATGCAGGCCCTTACCGCTGCCGCAGCAGCACGTGATGGCGGAACCCTGGTGCATGCCTATCGACTGGCAGAATTTGCTGTCGCCACCGCCCGGAAACTTGGCCAATCTGAGGAAGATTTGCATCTACTGCGTCTGGGGGCCATCCTGCACGATATCGGTAAGATCGGTATTCCCGACACCATCCTATATAAGCCAGGGCCATTGACTGAGGAGGAATGGGTAGTGATGCGCACGCACTCGGTTATTGGTCGCCAGATTCTCGAGGAGATAGGCGGAGTCTTCCAGCAATTGGCTACCATAATTGTGGCCCATCACGAACGCTGGGACGGCACGGGCTATCCTAATCAACTGGCAGGCGAAGCCATACCCGTGCATGCTCGTATTCTCACCGTAGTGGATGCATTCGATGCGATGACTTCTCGCCGCGTCTACCGCGAGCCGTTGTCTACGTTGCAAGCCAGGGCCGAGTTACTACGCTGCTCTGGCAACCAGTTTGACTCACAGGTGGTAGAGGCATTTCTCCAGGTGCTCGACGAGCAGGGAAATGCCGGTGTGCCAGGCCTACTTATAGAAGCGCTTCCACCCGAATTAACGACCGAGGCCAAGTAAATCTCTGTGGAGCGGGGACGCTTGCGACGGCCGCCGTCCCAGCAAATCAGCTGCGTGTTGGTGGGAGATTGAAGCTGCCAGGAGGGCATTACCAACGGTGAGGGTGCTACAAAAACCCTTCGGGATGGCAGCCCTTCTGGCAAAGAAGAAAGAACTTTCAATGTGAAAGCTTCCAACGGGGAAATCAGCTACGCAAAATCGCGCAGCAGGTGCACCTGGATCGGGTGCCGCAGCGTGCGCAGCGCCTTGACCTCGATCTGGCGAATGCGTTCGCGGGTCAACTTGAAAAAGGCGCTCAGTTCCTCCAAAGTATGGCAATGACCATCATGCAGTCCATAGCGGAGTTCGATCACCTGGCGTTCGCGTGAGTTCAGCGTCTCCAGCGCGTGTGCGATCTGGTCACGTAGCGCCTGGTGGGTCACGACGTCTGCCGGGGCCGTTGCGCGCGTATCCTCCAACGTATCGGCCAGGTGGTATTGCTCATCGTCAATCAGGGGCGCATCCAGCGAGATAGGCGTCTCGGCCATGCTTTGCAGCTCAACCACGCGCTCCTTCGTCAGCCTGGCGGCTTTGGCGATCTCCTCCGCCACGGGATCACGTCCCAGTTCCTGGTAAAGATTACGAGCGATGCGTTTCATCTTATAGATCAATTCGACCACGTGTACCGGAATGTGAATTGTGCGTGTGTGCTCCGCGACGGCGCGGCTGATTGCCTGGCGGATCCACCAGGTCGCGTAGGTGCTGAAACGGAAGCCGCGCGCGGGATCAAATTTTTGCGCGGCACGAATGAGTCCCAGGTTGCCCTCTTGCACAAGATCGAGCAGGCCAATCCCGTGATTGTTGTAGCGTTTGGCGATGCTCACAACCAGGCGAAGATTCGCTTCAACCAATCGCTGCTGCGCCTCCATATCTCCATCCACCACTCGCCACGCCAGGGCCTGTTCCTGTTCGCCGGTCAAGAGGGGAAAACGCCCGATCTCCGCGAGATACTGTCGAATGGCGTTATCAACGCCGAGGTCGTCTTCCGCCTCCTCGTCCTCACACTCCTCTTCCACATCCTCGTCCTCCTCTTCCTCAAATACATCATCCTCCAGGCGCAACATGGACCGCGTCGGTCGCTGATCCTCTACACCTGGCAAAGCTCTCTTTGCCAAAGCTACCATGTCAAACCACTCCTTTACCTCTAATCCACTTAACACAAATATTTCGGGAATAGAAAATCAACCGGAAAATATTTCCAGTTTTCTCCCCCCTGCTCCCTATTCTTGCAAGATATGTGCCAATCCACATATAAACCGATTTTTCAAATGCATCTATGCATGAAGCGCCTTTTCATGCAGTTTCATTACACGCCCCTGCAACATGCAATAGCGTCAATACCGGTCGCTTTCCTGGAAATTTTTTCCGTTCGCTGTGGATTTTCCCCCACTTTTGAGCCGTGTTCACGCATTCGAGGGCGAACCACGCACTTCAACCAAATTGCCCGAAAAAGCCGTTTATTTCATTGTGTCTGGGACGAAACTCTTGAACAGATCTGGGGTGACCGTTATTTCACGCTCTAGTTGGATAGGGAACAGGTGGATGAAACAGTATCTCGTAGCGAAAGAATAGACGTATGCAGACGGATAATTGGCTGACAGATAATAATTACGATCAATGTCCCATGTGTAGTAAATTGTTGAGACGCGGAGCGGGAACATGCTACGCCTGTGGCTTTACCCTCAATCCATCGCCTGTATTTCCAACGTCAGCGGCGCCAGCAACATCGGCGGTCTGGATTGATCCCGCTATGCATGGCTATCAATACGTCATGCCGCATCAATCCGGTGGTCGGCCCGGAAGGGAACGCATCGTACCATCTACCCCCCAACCCAGGAGACAACCCGATCCAACAACGCCCATTCCTCCGCGGGCATCCTCGCATCCGGCTCAGCCTGGTACAACCCGCCGCTTTCCTGCCAGCCGGTACTTTGCCAATGAAGGAGAGCAGCATCACAGGACAACAGGGAATCTCAAAGGGCCAGTTCCAGCAGCGTCACCTATTTGGCAGTACGAATCGCCAGATTACGAAGCTGCCGGGAGCCTTCCGGCGCTTTCCATGTTCGTGCCGGAAGCGCCAACACAACCGCAGCGGCCCGTTCGCGCGCGTGCAACGCGCCGGTTGCCCGAACTCGACGAGATCGATACCGTTCCGCCTGGCTCACCTGGGCCGTCTTCCCATACGGCACAGAACGGAAATAATGCACACAACCCACACGATGCACCAACAGCGCCTATTTTTCTGCGCCTCGATGAGGCATCCCATCCTTCGCTGGCGATGATCCCTGTCCCTGCCCAGCACGTCGATGAAATCGATACCGCTCCCCAACTCAGCGAGCAGCGCGGCATGCGCGCCCTCGTGCCAGCTCACTCGAACGCGCTGAAAGCATTGCCGGGCTCATCCTGGACGGCTGGCGGAGCGAGCGTTTCGCCCTATGCACAGCTGCTGGTGAACCCGTCGAAACGAAGGAAGCGGATCAGCACCCTTAATCCGCTGGAGCATTTGCGCTGGTGGCTCTTGCGCCCAGGACGCATCGAATTTATGCTGTGGCTGGGTGGCACTCTGCTTTTGATCGGCGTGACCTGTGTATTATTGCTTGTTTCAGCATTCAGCTTTCAGTGGCTTATTCCGGGCGTTCCTGCTCCCCTGACTACAGGCAATAGCGGGACGCAGAGCCATATCGCAAACATAACTTCATCACCGGGCCTGTGGATGGAACGCGTGGATAAAGGGCCTGCAGTACCCGGCCAACCTGTTCAACTGCGCGGGCGCGGCTTCAGTCACTCGAGCAAAGTCACATTTTCTCTTGATGGGTCGCTGCCTTTATATAATCAAGGTGACAAACCCGGCTCGACGCTCACTGATGACCATGGAACCTTTGATACCACGCTCTGGCTGGGCAGCGGAAACGGATGGACTTCTGGAAGCCATATCATTATTGCGCGAGATGTAGTCACCGGACGGCTGGCGGTCACCAACATTGTGCTGGCGGCCAGCACGAATGGAACCACAGCTGACTCTACATCTACGCCAGCGAGCACTTCAACGCCGGGCGCAACCCATACCCCGACGCCTACTACTACGCCGGGTGTGCAAGGCTCTCCGGTCAATAAAACACCTGTGCCCACGTCACCAACACCGACGGCGCCCGTCGCCTCGCCATCTCCATCACCGACGCACGCGCCGACTACCACGCCAACCGTGACTCCAACAGTAAAAACCACTCCGACCGTGACTCCTACCGGGGCGGCGCACAGTCCAACCGCAAGCCCCTCCACGGGTGGCTCCAACCTGGGCAATGACCTCAATGCGAGCGGAGGTACGTCCTTCGGCGCACGGCTGACAACTGTTTCTCCACTGCTATGGGTGATGGTGGCGTGTTATTGTCTCTCCATGGCGCTGTTAGGAATCGCTGGCGTTCTCTACAAACGGCGGCAATAACTGCATAGCGTGATGAACCTGGAGAAGCATTGCCCGTATTACATTAGGGGCTGCGATTTCAAAAAGCCAAACTGGATATTGTTGCCCTGCAAGGTATAATTTCTTTGTGATTTGTGTACGTGGGATGTAGTTTTAGAGAGGAGACTTAGCAATGCAATATGCAGGTGTAAGCACAGCCTCTATTTTCATTGATGATAAAAGCGCCTCAACTATTTCTGATCAGCTGCTCCGTTCCCCCTATGTCCTGGTCGTTGACGACGATGAGGCCATCGTTTCCGTCCTCTTGCTTCTGCTTGAGGGCGAAGGGCTCTCCGGCATCGGAATAACGGATAGCCGCAATGTTTTCCCCTTTTTATCGCAGCTAGAGACCGATCAGTTCCCCTCGGTTATCCTCCTGGACTTGATGATGCCAGTACTATCCGGCTACGAAATTGCCAGTAAACTTTCGCAAAGCGAGCGCTATCGGCATCTTCCCATCATCATCATGACGGCAGATGGCCGTGTTCGCAGTGCCAGCTCTGTACAGGGAGCGATAGACTACGTCGCGAAACCATTCCAGATCGATGCTTTGATGACCAAATTGAAGAGCCACCTTGATCGAAGTACTAGCTAATTTGGTTCAGGTAAGCAAAGTAAAAGGCCTCTTTCGTTTACTACTGGTAGATAGGCTGAAGATGGCCTTTCAGGCTGCTACACAGCTGGCTGGTAGCTTTTCACGCATCGCGCATTAAAGGTATAACCGATTGACACATAAAGTTGATACCTTAGAGTCTGGTTCCATTTCATTAGATTCAGGATAATTATTGATATGAGCGCCCGGTTCGATAAACCGGGATCCTTATCAAGAAACTCACCTGGGCAGGAGTTGAAGTTTTTGTATGCATCGTAATCGTAGTAGTTATGCTTTTAGACCTCTTAGGCAAATATTTTCGACCAGATCAACCTATGCTAAAGCTCTTCGTATTGTGTTCGTTTGCTGTTCTCTTGTAGCAAGTGTCGCATTCGCATTCAGTGTATTGATGCATGCGCATTCAGCAGCGCACGCGGACCCAACGCTTATTCAAGCGAGGGTGCCGCAGTTCAATTCCTCGTTTAACCAAAACCCCTGGGGCATTGCAGTTGATGGCGGTGGCCATGTCTGGGCGGCCGAGCCGCAATGCGACCCCAATGTCGGTAATGTACCTATTTGCACTAATGCCATTCCAACCGGTATTCTTGAATATTCCTCAAGTGGTTTTAACAGTAACTCGTCCCCTATGCAAAAGCTCCAGGAGCCTCAAGGGTATTCCAGCCCATTTTTTCTTGTCTTTGATAGCAAGGGGGACCTCTGGTTCACCGAGCCTGCCACCAATGCCATCGGGGAATACGATACGATGGGCAATTGGAACCAGTGGAGCGTAACTACCTCGGGCGCCAGCCCTTTTGATCTAACCTTTGATCAGTTCGGACATCTCTGGTTTACCGAATTGAGCGCCAATAAAATTGGAGAGTTTGATCCGGTAACAGATAAAATGATCAATGAATTTGCTACGCCGACACCTAATAGCCGACCCTACGGCATAACCGGACCTGACCCCACAACGCATTCTATCTGGTTTACCGAAAATAATCCTACAGTTCATCGCATCGGGCAAATCACGCCGGTGGCCGATGGCACGATCAGCGGCAGCATTAATGAGTACCTGACCAATACGCCGCATGGAGATATCACTCCTCACCTGATCACCTATGATCGGCAGGGCCATATCTGGTGGAGCGACGGATTTGCTGGCACAATTGGGCAACTGGTCATCAGCCAGGCCTCGAATGGCACGCATCAGGGCGTGACAGAGTATAATGTGCCCGCTCCTGTTTGATATCTGGCATTGCCGTAGATAGCACCGGCACCGTCTGGTTCGATGATTCGCTCAGCTCACGTTATGGCTCGTTCACTCCAGGAACAAATACATTTAATATGTATGTCATTGGGGGATGCGTCACAGGTAATTCGCACCCACATGATGGGCTGGCCGTTGATGGCAACAATAATATCTGGATAAGTGAAGAGTTCGGCGATAATCTCGACGAGGCGCTTCCAGGGATGGCTACGAATCCGGCACCTTGTTCATCGCCAACAACGCCTGTTTCCAGCCCGACACCGTCGCCCAGTCCAACACTCACTCCGACACCTACAGGCACTCCGCCGCCACCAGGACCGGTGAATAAGCAATGGTACTTTGCGGAAGGGCGCGTCGGAGGAGGCTTCAACGAGTTTCTCTCGTTGGAGAACCCGACCAGCACCACCTGCCAGGTGAACATCGAATATCTCTACACACCTGATAGAGGCAGCTCGCAGACAAAGATCATTCAGGTCAGTGTAGCCGCAAACTCACGCTACACCGAGGGCGTCGATGGTGATCTGGGTACTAACCCTAGAGGCATCGGTATCTCCGATTCGGCGATTGTCACCGTGAATAACGGAGTTACACCCAATTGCACTGGCATCGTCGCCGAGCGTCCCATGTACTTTAATGCTTTTGGTAATGCTCTTGGTGTAAACAGTGGCAGCGATGTGCTGGGCGTAAGCAAACTGGGCACAAGTTTCTATATTGCTGATGTGGCAGTAGGAAGCCAGCGGGGCGGCGGCAGCTACGCCTCGTTCCTGCCCATCTTGAACCCACCGGGCGGGCAGAGCGCGACCGTCACCGCCATCTATTATGCCAACGGCGTGCAGGTTGGCACGCAAACCACCACTGTCCCTGCCGGGACACGCGGCACGATTTTTCCTGACAACTACTCACCCGCTTTGCCGGCGCATGTCTCGGTGGTGGTAACCTCGACCCAGCCGGTCGATATGGAGCGACCCACCTACTTCAGCAACATCAATGGGGGCAACGCTGGAACCGTTTCTGGCGGAGCGGATGTGATCGGGGTGCAGACACTTTCCAGTGACTGGTTGTTTGCCGAGGGCTATACCGGCGGCAGGTTCCAGGAGAACTTCGTCCTCGCCAACCTGGACAAGACCGCCAACACGACGGCTAGCGTGACCATCACGCTGGAGTATCCCGATGGCACCACCCAGCAGACCAACGTCTCGGTGCCCACCCTGAGCCAGGTCAACTGGAATGTCAACGCCAACGTCAACCCCGGCGAGCGGGGCCAGAGTGTCTCGGCGGAGATCACCTCATCGGGGGCCAAGATTGTAGCTGAGCGCGAGATGTTCTTCTATTACAACCACAATGCCAATGGGCGCAGTCTCGCTGCGGTGGGAGGTACAGATGTGCTTGGCCAGGTTGGACCGGCCGCGTTTACCACCTATACCTTCGCGGAGGGCTACACCAACGTGGGCTACGACGAGTGGTTGACGCTGCAGAATCCGACCGGCACCTCGGAGACGATCAATGTGACGCTCTTCAATGCGGTCGGCAACAGCTACGCCTTCTCAGTGACGGTCAAGGGGCATTCGCGTGGCACGGTGGATATAGTCAACGTCGTGTTGCACAATCTCTACCACAATGGGGATGGTTTTAAGGGCTTCGAGGTCTCCATGACGGTGCAGACCGCCAATGGACCCTTCGTCGCTGAGCGTCCGATGTACTGGAACGCCTCCAATACCCAGGGTGGCTCGGATATTATCGGCTATACGGGCAGTTGATAAAGTAAAGCAGGGACAAAAATACATGTACATCTATAAGAAAAAAGTTGTGCTCAGTCTTGTTTCTTTGGGCGTGATGTTAGCCAGTTTGGCGCTGACATCGGGCCTGCTGGGTAAAGGCGTTCATTCTATCTTTGCACAGTCAAATGGAGTTACTGTAACCGACTTTTATATTCCTAGCGGTCAGGAACCCTGGGGTACGGCCATTGATGGCAGTGGGAATGTATGGGTAGCGATTCCCGGTTGTGACCCCGCGCCGACGTGTAACAGCAGTACCCCTCCCGGCAAGATCGCTGAATATAACCCTGCTAATTCAAACTGGATCACGACCTACCAGCTTCCGCCTGGTTTCGCGCAACCGCTTTTCCTGGCGTTCGATGCTCAAGGCAACCTCTGGTTTCCCATGCCGATGGCGAACTCTATCGGCATGTTGAACCTGCACACATCGACGTTCCAGCAGTGGCCGGTGCCAACTGCCAGTTCAGGCCCCTGGGATATCGCCATCGACCACAATGGTAAGGTGTGGTTCACAGAACATTACACGAACAAAATTGGGGAATTTGATCCTGCCACGCAAAACTTTAAGGAAGTTGCTACACCGGCCTCGAACAGCCAGCCATATGGCATTGTTGTAGATTCCTCCAACAATATCTGGTTCACCGAAAACAACTCGTCGGTGGCACTGATTGGCGAATATACCGCGGGCGGCGTATTGAATGAATATAAAATTCGTACCAATCCACCCGGAGGACTTACCCCTCACCTGATAACCGTAGACCCAGGCGGGTATATCTGGTGGACGGAGGGTTTTGTGTCGATGCTAGGCAGGTTAAAGATTTCCCAGGCGGTACCGGGTACAAATCAGGGTGTGACAGAGTACGCCTATCCCACTTCGTGTAATACCTGCGGGTCGCATAACTCCGGCATCAGCGTAGATAGCAACGGCCTCGTCTGGTTTGATGACTCATTGCAGGGCATTTTCGGCTCGTTCCCTGACAGCGGGAGTGGGAATTTCTCCATCTACCAGATACCTACGAACAATGGTCACGCACATGATGGTTTGAATGTCGATGCGCGCAATCGTGTATGGTTCAGCGAGGAGTTTGCCAATAAGCTGGCAGAGGCTGTGCAGAATAACGTACCCACGCCTACCCCATCGGTTGGAAGTTCGCCCACGCCTACCCCAACGAATACGCCGTCGCCCACCGTAACACCATCGCCAACGGGGTCGCCGGGAGCTACCCTGGGTCAGGATACCTTTCAACGAGGCAACCAGAGCTTCTGGGGGAAGGCCTCCGATGGCCAGACCTGGGGCGGTGACGCCAACACTCCAAGCGTCTTCTCTATTCAGAACAATGCCGGGAAGTTGTCCAATGGCAGTACGAGTTATAGCGCAGTGCTTGGGCCGACAGCGACAAACGCGCAGGTCCTCTTCAGCGGCTCAATAAGCACCTTCAACAATACCAACCTTGGGGCTGTGTTACGCTGGACCGACGGAAACAACTGGTATAAAGCCTATATCGACGGAAGCAGTCTTGTCTTACAGAAAAAGGTCAACGGTTCAACGACCATCTTGAAAACAGCCTCGTTTGCTGCGACCGCGGGAACCTCGTACACCCTGCGCTTCAGCATTGTGGGTTCGACACTTTCGACGAAGGTATGGAAAACCGGTGCTACCGAGCCTGCCAGTTGGATGGCGACTGCTTCAGATAGCAGCTTCTCATCTGGCTACTGCGGCTTACGCATCCTGGCTCAAAATGGGGCTGTAGCGACCATCACATCTTTTGTGGCAACATCCCAATAGCAGTGCGTGTAAAGGCCAGCCACTTGCAGGTCGCCCGCGAGGTCGCCCAATACGCATCAACCGAAGCCGGGAAGTCAGCCAGGAGGCCGAACGATCCGTAGGGGCGAGGGTGGACGACGCGGGGAAGGGAGGGCCTTTAGGCTCGCCCGCGGGGTGGGGAGGTGGTCGTGTTTCTCCAAGATGTGAGCCAGATGAACAGGACGCGGGCGACCCTAAAGGCCCTCCCTTCCGCTCCCCACCGCTCTCGCCCCTACGGATGTTGATGAGCCTTTGCTTAGGTTGATGCCTCTTGGGCGCCCGCGAGGTCGCCCTGGAAGTGGGTGGCCACTACACGTAGACGTGCCGCCCCTCACGTGGTACAATGCCATGCATCAGACACAAGAACACCCTGATACAGCGCATCGCTATACCGTAATGAGCAAAAAGCACGAAAAAAAGTTTTGAAAGGCAGCGTAACTATGCCAAGAGGGAGTATTGATAGTATCCTGCTTGCGATGAGCCGCCGAGATGATATTGACCCGACCACTTTATCTCACTATTTTGATCGTCTGGATGAAGAGTGGACCGATGGAGCAAGAGAAAAGGTGCTCCATTTACTGCATACCAACGATATCACAGCCCATTCTGCTGCTGTCCTTATTCTCTCCGAATTGGCGACGAACTTTGATCTGGAGGAATTAGAAGATGTGGTTGCCGATCCAACCGTGAGCGATATGGCAAAACTGACGCTGGCGCCGGTCCTCAAAGAACTTGGTTCGGAAATGGCCGATGATGGCATCATCGAATATCTCAATGACCCCGAAGCGGCCATGCTCCAGATGCAGATTCGCCTGCTTGAACTGGTAGGGCAAAGCGAGCTGGGCGTCGAATCAGTCCTGGAAGATGTGCTGAGCATGCCCATGGATCGCCGTCTCGGCTTTATCAACTGGCTGGGCATGAGCCAGGACCCGCGCGCTACCAAATTACTGATCCCTCTGCTCGAAAATCAATCCACCAAGGTGGTGCTGGCGACGATTGAGTCGCTTGAACAGTTGGGACCTGTTGCCGCGCACCAGTCGATTCCGGCCCTCAACTACCTGCTTACCAACAGCGCCAATCGACAGGTCAAACAAAAAGCGCGCGCCGCGTTAGGCCGCCTCACCATGCAATCCAGTCCAGGCACAGAGGATGCTGCTATGGCAGAGGTGCTTCAAGTTCAACAACAACCGCTGCACGAAGCGCGTGTCAGCTTTGTTGATGGCTCCGGCGCCCAGATGGTTATCCTGTCCTGGCAGCGCCCAGATGGCTTGTTGAAGGGCGTCAACGTCCTGTACCAGGATGAATGGGGCATTAAAGATTGCTATGGCACGGATGAGATGGAGATGGAGCGCTGGACTGAACTGGTCGAGAGCATGGAAGAGCAGGGTTTTGGCAGTTTCAAGGTTTCCCTTGCCTACTGCCGCGCCTTGATCACCGAAGCGCGCGCTATCAATAAACGCACGCGCCACAAAGTCCCGGTGGCCTATGCTGTATGGCGGCCTTTCATTGAAGGTGACGATGCGAATAAAAAACAAAATCCTCCCGTTATGACCATGCTTGACCCGCTTCCGTTCACACCGGAAGTCGCGACATTGGCGCAGCGCGGCGACGAGTTGTACGCCTTGTCAGAATTTGAGTCATGGTTTTACGACCCCTTCGCCAATATCCGCTCCTATGTTGGCCCTTATACCTCCATTCTCGGCAATATGCAGTCTCCCTCGCGCAGTCGTAAGCGCAAAGGATCGCAGCAGAAGGCCGATATCCACAAAGCCGACCTGGAAGCGATTGTCAGCGAAGCCCTCGATAAGGTGATTGATACCAAATGGCGCATGCTCTACGAAACCCGTCTGCGTCGCCAGGGCGCGCTCTTCCAATTAGTGGAGCGCACCAATGATGCCAGCCTGGTCAGCGCAGTTGCCTCAACACTGCACCCCGATTCGGGTGTACCACCGCGAAACCAGCCGTTCCTGCGCGCGATGATGCACCGCTCTCTCGAAAATGGTCTGCTGCGCCTGATGACCGAGGCTTTTGAAAACGGTCCCTTTGGCGGCCTGCCGCTTGATTTTTTATCAAATGAAGATGATTTACCGTTCTAAACAAGCGTAGGGACAAGGGGTGGTGGAGAGGATGTGAGGGGGCCTTGTGCTTGTCCTCTGTCTCTTCTCGCCTTCCTGGGAAGGACAAGCACAAGGCCCCCTCACAGCACCACACGTCCCCTTGTCCCTACGAAAATATGTTTACCACAAAGGATTCATGACCAGTCCTGTAATCAACTTGGGATAAAAATAGGTAGACTTCTGTGGCATGCGGTCGTCTGCCTCCGCGACCTCGCAGATTTGCCGGACTCGCGTCGGATTTAACAGCACCGCTACCTGCGCCTCTCCCTTCTGTACAGCCTGCAATGCCTGCTGCGTATCGCGGGTGTAGCGCACGTGCGTACCAGCAGTGAAATCATCGGCGGTCAGCCCTAGCAGCGCCTCTAATATCAGGGTATGGGCCACAGCCACATCCAGCGCATTCCATGCCGTCGAATGCCCAGTTTGTTCCATGCGCCCTTTGCCCTGCTCGTTCAGGCTCACCAGCCAGCTTTGCTCAGCCGTGCAAATCACACATGAGGGGACATCTCCATCGGCCTGTGCCAGCATCTGCAGCGGCACCTCCGGCGGATAGTCCCCCATTGCAAGTTCACGCACCGTGAAGTACTGCCCCAGCCGCTGGTTGCTCAACGCGGCAAGCGCATCCTGGCTCAAGGAAGAGACCAGGCGATGTGTAGGCAATACCAGCAAGCCAGGATCATCCAGATCGATCAAGGCCATCAAGACAAAATTAACGGCGTCGTCGCTATGCAAGTCTTTGCGCATAGCCAGCACTTCTTCGCGATAGTTCAGCGCCGTTTCGTAGCGATGGTGTCCATCGGCAATATATAATCGACGCTCGGAGAAGAAGTCCTGGATAAGTGCGATGGATTGTTCGTCAGTAATGGCCTGCAGGCGGTGTTCTTCCTGCGCCTCGTCGATAATCTTTATCTCCGGGTCGGCTGCATAGCTGCTGAGGAGCTTGCGCATTCGACCCTGCGGGTCATCATACAGGCTCATAATGGGGCTTATATTCGTCGCGCATGCCTCCATCAACTTCAAACGATCGCTTTTGGGTTTCGCCAGGGTTTGCTCATGCGGCAGCACCACCCGCGCGCTCCAGGGTTCCAGGCGCACGCGAGCCAGCAAACTCGTGCGCGTGTAGCTTTGACCGCTGTAAGTAAACACCTGTTGATAGCAGTAATAGCGAGGCGCGTCATCCTCTCGCAAAATGTCCTCAACGCGCCATTCAGCCAGCATCGTGGCGGCGCGTGTGTAGCGATTATTGAGTATAGTGTCGCCTGGCTCATCTCGCCCCAGTTCCAGGCGAATGATATTGTAGGGGTTTCGCGCATAGTAGCGCGCCTGCGCCTCCTCAGAAATCACGTCATAGGGTGGCGCGACAACCTGAGACAGATCCCCTACAGCCTGGCTCACATAGCGTA
>VBFM01000413.1:1851-5723 GCA_005882595.1 Chloroflexota bacterium | reverse complement strand
ATGCTGCGTAGCATCTCACTTTCAATACTATGGTTGGGCATTCTCTGGCTCCTGACGGCTGACCAGCTAATACCCCAACATTATATCATGTTCTAGAAAAAATTAGAAAATTTGTTCTAAAAACCTCTTGACAATCCAGCTGTTCTATAGTACAATGGGTCTTGTTAGAACAAAGGTTCAAAACTAAATATGCTCTCTCATCCCCTATCTATCCACTGCAAACCCTCTTGAGGCGGTCGGGTGATACTCCCCTCTCTCCCCCTCCCGACCGCTCTGGCGGAGAAGCCACACTTCTCCGCTTTCCTTTCCCACTAAAAGATTATACATCTTGACGCTTCCCTTTTTGGCCGCTAGAATGGAGGCGTGATTTGCGTATTCCTTGTACGAAAGGCAACTGTATTGATGAACCCTGATATTGTGCAATATGTGGTATTTATTATAGCCGCCCTCATCCTCAGCTGGGGAGTGATTGAGTTGAACAAGAGATATTTTGGGCGCAGGAACGTAGACGTAGGGTCGCTCAATACATGGACCAATCTCGATACCCGCAAGGCAGACGAAGCTGAAGAACCCTTGCCTGGCAATGGTGCTGATGAAGAAGAGGAAGACGACGAGAAAGCCGAATCAGGTATCCAAACGCGGGCGAAGCAAAATGGCCACTATTCAGAGAGTAAAAACCTGCTCTAATCTCGCCGTTCCTCTCAGGCAGCCCTTAAATGCGGAAGCGCGCCCCGGCCCGCTTGTATGCCTCCTGATCGCCGCGGAAACTATCGGCATTTGTACCGCGCGCCGCCGCCAGAAATTCAGCCAGCAATTGCACCGGCAGCACGGTCAACAAAGGCGTCAGTTCTTCCGGCAGGTCTGCATAATTGCCCAGAGAGAACTGTTTCCACCCCTCGCGCTTGAAGAGTTCCGCCGTCTCCGCAGTGGGAGCCTCACCAATCAACCACACGCGCGAACCAATCTCGCTGGTCGCAAGCAGAAAGTCGGCCATGCGGGACTGCGCCGCACCGCGCACACTGATGGGGATCAATACATCTTCCGTTTCAAAAGCCACCTGTGGTCCGTGAATAGCCTGTTCCAGCTCAAAACCTTCGGCCGTGACATACGCTGCTTCTTTCGCCTTGAGCGCGCCCTCGGGGGCTGTAACGGCGTTTGGTCCCGCGCCGATGTAGTAGAGTCGCCGCGCGTGTGCAACCGCCTCAGCCGCGACCTCTCTGACCTCCTGCTCGCGCGAGAGGACATCTTCCATTAACGCCGGTAACGCCTTCAAACCCTGATCCAGCTTATGTGCCTCATGCGAATGTCCATTGAGCGCGGCCAGTCTCGCCGCAACCTGGCCCAGGCGTGTCAGCGCGCCCACGTAGCTGATAGAGTGCGTCGAAGATGGGTCCTGCTCAACCGTCTCGATGAGAATACCTGCTCCCTGCATCTTTGTATTCCGGCCTGTAATGCCCACCGTTCGTACGCCGCTTTCTACGGCACGCTGTAGGGCCAGATTGCCATGCAGCTTGCTTCCCCGGTGGCTGACCACGATCACCCCGTCATCGGCTCGCAGGGGCCGGGGATAATGCACAAACTCGAATGAGCGCAGCGCCCAGGCATCGGCACCGGCATAGCGCAGGAGGTATTCTCCCACGGTGGCTGCATGGAAGCTGGTGCCAATGCCCGATAAGAAAATACGATGCGCATGCGCCAGCTTCTCAGCCGCCTGTGCCGGCCCATCCCAATCGGCCAGCAAGGCGCGAACTGCCTCCGGCTGCGCGTGTATCGAACGATATAAACCGGTAGTCTTCGTTTCTGACATAAAAACTCGCTCCTAATGTTGTTACACTCATAGCTATCCTGTCAGGCAAGTGTAACCCATCTGGTAGCCCATGTGTAGAGCCAAGTCGCCATATCAGGCTCATCCAAGCCTGCTTCAGGAAAAGGTACTATTGCGAAACCTCCCAGAAACCTTGCTCGTAGAATCTCTATAGAGGATAGTACCCTTCTCTTGCCGGTTGAATAAAAATTTTCACGAAAACGTTATTATAGAAAGAGAGCGCTTGCGCGTCTCTCTTAGAGAGAGCGACCTGTCTGTTGGTTCTCTTCAGGTGAGTGACCTCCTTCATAGCAATCTCAGCCCTGAGCAGTTACGATTATCGTGAAAATGCGTTATTGTTGATATCGATGTAGCAAGGGCAGGGTACTGGCGAGATCTAATCTCATCTATTATCAAAAGTGATACCCTATTGAGGAGTAAGTGTATGACCGGAAAATTAAGTAGTATCCTTTCCAGCGGGAAGGAGCTGGATCTCTCCAGCATGTCGTTTGAAGACCGCTTGCAGTTGGGCGCGGAAAATGCCGTGCGCTGCATGGGCGTCAGTGCCTCCGACCGGGTCTTTATTCTCACCGATTTCGAGCGCGAGACCATTGCGCGCCGCGTCGCTATGGCAGCTTTGGACAGGCACGCCGATGTAAGCGTGCGCTTCCTGGAGCACTACGGCGAGCGGCCATTGACCGTCTTTTCAGAGGAATTGCGCCAGGATATTATCAACGCTCGACCAACGGTCAGCTTTTATATCGCCACTGCCAAGCCGGGAGAAATCACCTTCCGCCTTCCTTTGCTGCCATTCCTGGCGAATGAGCTGCACGTGCGCCATGGTCATATGATCGGCATTGATGATGAAGTTATGGCTGAGGGTATGTGCGCCGATTATGACGAGGTGTTTAGCCTCACCAACCAGGTTTACGATCTGGTGCGCAATGCCAAAACCATCCATGTCACCTCAGCCAAGGGCAGCGACGTGACCGCCACCTTCAATAAGGATTGGAAATGGATTCCCTGCCACGGGCGCTATAATGAGTCCGGCAAATGGGGCAATCTGCCCGAAGGCGAGGTCTTTACCGCGCCCGCCAGCGTGGACGGCGTGCTGGTCTGTGATGTCCTGGGCGACTTCTTCTCAGCGAAATACGGCGTACTCGCACAACCCATCACCATCACCGTCAAAGATGGCTATGTCACCGATGTCACCGGCGAGAACGCGGATCTGACGAAAGAGGTGCGCGACTACCTCTTCTCCACACCCAACGGCAACCGCGCGGGCGAATTTGCCATTGGCACGCTCACCAGCCTCAAGCGGTTGGTAGGCAACCTCCTGCAGGATGAAAAGATGCCTGGGGGTGCTGACTGGCATGCAAAAATCCATGTCGATGTCATTCCAAGCAAATGCACCATTGAAGTAGATGGCCGCCTCATCATGCGTGACGGCGAATTCACCATCTAATCACGAATGTGGGTGTAGGGATGCGATCAATCGCGTCCATCCAGGCGAGCATTGGCCTGAGGCGTGGACGCGGTTTGTCGTATCCCCCAGGGGAGCATTGGCCTGAGGTGTGGACGCGATCAATCGCGTCCCTACATTTTGATCCCACATTAATTTGTTCATCTTCATTGTCGTGTCTCTACATCCAGAAGAATCGCTCATTATTCCATCCTCCAACAATCATCCCAAAAATATTGACACTCATCCACTTTACTTGATACAATCAAAGCAGCTTTTGCTGTGCTAGCGCGTTTCATGGTATCTCAGGCATCCCAGTTGCTAGCTCTCGAATGGGGGAGCATGAGAGGAGCTTTGTGTGTCTACAACCAGGGGACAGCACCTTATTGGGAAAGAGATTGGCGACTGCCTGCTCGAAAAATTGATCGGGTATGGCGGCACAAGCGCGGTATTCCTGGCGCAACCGCGTACCTCAGACCAGAAAGTTGCTGTGAAAGTGTTTTTGCCGCGTTCCACCATGGATGTGCAGATGCAGAAAAACTTCTACCGGCGTTTCCTGCGCGAGGCACAGGCGGCCAGCGAATTAGATCATCCTCACATTCTCTC
>VBFM01000413.1:0-1698 GCA_005882595.1 Chloroflexota bacterium | reverse complement strand
GGCTGCGTGCATTGTGATGTCAAGCCCGCCAATATCTTGATCGATCACGATGGGCAGGTCGTCCTTTCAGATTTTGGTATCGTGCGTTTGATGGACAGCGTATCTTTAACCGCCCAGCAATCCATGAAATCGCCAGAGACCCTGATGGGCACACCCGACTATATCTCCCCTGAGCAGGCGCTGGGAGAACCCCTGGATGGGCGCTCGGATATCTATTCGCTGTCGGTTACACTGTTCTTTCTCCTGGCTGGCAGTCCGCCGTTTAAGGCCGAATCATCCATCGCGATGGCACTTTTACATGTGCATGAAGCCCCTCCTCTGCTTGGCTTACTGCGCGCCGATGTGACGCCGCAAATCGATGAGGTGATTCGAAAAGCCCTCGCTAAATGGCCCGATGACCGTTATCAGACTGCTGGCGCTTTCAGCTCCGCTTTCGCCGATGCTGTTGCCGACGCCGACAATATTGACCAGGTCGTCTATACCAATCGCAGGGCTGAGAAGCAAGCGAGAGACAATGGTGATTGGGACGAAGAAGCAATGAAACCGCGTGTGCAGATTAAGCTGCTGCTCAAACGCCCACTACGTCTCACACGCACTGCTATGCTCTTCTTGATTTTGAGTATAGCTCTGATTGGCGCCATCACCATCGCCGTTGTCCTGGACGACGTTGCCACTGCGCCTGCACATGTAGCACCACCGTCCAGTCCCGTCCCCCCACTGGATGACCTGGCAGGCGATCAAGGTGCATGGCCAACAAGTAGCACCTTTTTCTTTTCGCAGGGTCGCTACCATATTTTGAATAATTCTCCGAACAACGTCGCTATCGCCTTATACGGCTACGGTTCCCATGTGTATAAAAACTTCCGGCTCACCGTCACGATGAGCGAGATAACAAGCCCACAGGATGGAGCCGATTATTACGGGATCGTCTTTCGCTCCGCCCAGGATCAAGCGCACTACTATCTCTTCGAGATTACAGCATCCGGCGGTGGTCAATACGATTTTTTACGCAAAGATGGAACTAAATATTCGCTTCCTCCGCAGAATGGGAATGGGTCAGCACCAAAGCTCAAAACCGCTATGGGACAAAGTAATACTGTCACCGTCGAAGCCAGGGGCAATACATTCACCTTCTTCATCAATGACGTAAAGATTGGACCACCTGTTACTGACACATCCGCCTCTGCGCTCATGTCTGGTGGAGTAGGCCTGATCGTAGAAGAGAAGAACGCGGAAGTTGCTTTCTCAGGTTTAAAAATCAGCAATTTACCATAGCTGCTCATGTGCCTATTTCCAACTCCCCCAAAGAATTGACAATGCCAGCATAACCCACTATACTGAACGTGGCTGAAATCAAACCCTGCTAACTCAAAAGAACTTAGCCGCTCTATTTTGAACTTGTACTGAGCGGGCCAAGAGGAGGATATTTAAACTATGACCTATGTTATTACTCAGCCGTGTGTCGGCGTAAAAGATGCGTCCTGTGTAGATGTCTGCCCTGTCGATTGCATCCATCCCACACAGACCGAACCAGAGTTTGACACGGCTGAGCAATTGTACATCAATCCAGACGAGTGCATCGACTGCGGCGCATGCGAGCCCGCCTGCCCTGTTACCGCCATCTTTGAAGAGTCGGCTACTCCAGAAGAATGGAAACAGTACATCAAGATCAACGCTGATTTCTTTAAATAAGCTGAC
>VBFM01000412.1:13846-14127 GCA_005882595.1 Chloroflexota bacterium | reverse complement strand
ATAGTGCTGGGCAAGCTGGCGACCGATCCTTCTTCTTCGCTGTATGCAACCCAATCACTGGTGAAACAGGGAACCGTAGCTGCACTGCAGGCATTAGTCAGCGCGCTGAAAGAAGCCAGGGGGTGGGCAAAAGTAGATGTGATCGATGCCTTTGCCACTCTAAATCAAGCGCGCTTCTACGAGATCATGCTAGCAAGCGGACTTGATAATGTGGCAGGACTGGAAAGTTATGTCGCGATCCCATTGTATCGCACACTTCCGCTTGAGACCTACCTGCGAGG
>VBFM01000412.1:0-13788 GCA_005882595.1 Chloroflexota bacterium | reverse complement strand
GGATTACACGCATTCCACGAACAATACTACGCTGCCCGTCGTTTTTGAACGCGACCTGCCCATCATGGCCGCCGCGCTCTTTGAGGGTGCAAAACAGTCCCCCGATTGGCGCAATGCGCTCGCGCTCCATCGTCTTGGGCTATTCCTGGGTCGCTACTGGGGCGATATCTCACGCGGCACGCAACAAGACCCGCGTATCACGTTGCCAGTCTATGCCTGCCTGCCAATGATGCCAGACATCGAGCGCTGGATTAACGGCCCAGGTCGAAATGCGCTTCTGGAAGGACTGGCAAACGAGGAAGAGGCATTCGGGCCATGCTTGAAGGTGTTGAAAGAATTACGTGAGACTCGGGCCTCGGCTGTGCTGCTGGCACGGCTGGATAGCGTGACCGCGATCACTGACCGTGAGCAAGCGGTGCGCCTGGGGCAAATCTGCGACAAGCTGGTTCAACTGGGCGAGTACCGCGTGGTGGGTGCAATGCTCCAACTGGTGAACCGGGTGATACCTGTCAATGCACGGGCGGCTCGCGCCAGGCGCGCTGATAATCTTCCGGCGAGTGATCCCGATATTCCAGCCAGCATCGTCTACGCGGCGGCCATTCGTACCTGCGCACAATTCAATGATCGCGACGCGCTCGAGCTGGTGATACACGCGGCCAGGGACTTTGACCCATATGTGCGCACCCAGGCGCTCGAGGCGCTGAAGAGTCTCGACCCACTTGGTGAAGACCCACGCAGCCGCACAGTTGTCCGCGAATCCCTGAATGACCCGCGCGATACAGTTGTGCGCGTTGCCTGCCAACTCGCCGCACAATATCGAGATATCGAGTCTGTTCCCTGGCTTGAGCGACTCGCCGAGACTCGCCCAGAATTGGGACCTTCCGTGCAGGATGCGCTGCGCCAATTGAGGTGATAAACCAGTTTCTCTGCCCTCTGTATACTGTAAATATAGGGAATGAACTACTCGAGCGTTTGAAAGCAATGCTATGTTCATTTCCATAGGTTACAATTCGCTTCTGATGAGGGATATACAGAGAATGAATATGCTGGTGGGGAAAACTCTCGGTGGGTACCGTTTGCTGCGGCTCATTGAAAGTGGTGGGATGGGTGATATTTATTTAGCGCAGCACGCACGCATCGGGCGGAAAGTCGCCATTAAAGTTGTTTCTGGAGACCTGCGGGCAATTCCAAATACACCGGAGGGGAAGCAGGCTGCAACGCGTTTTGAGCGAGAGGCGCGGGCCGTCGCGGAATTGGAACACGAACATATCCTCCCGCTGTACCATTTCGGTGATGAACTGATAGAGCCTGGCAGTCCATCTATTACGTATCTTGTCATGCCCTACCTGGCCGAGGGCTCGCTATGGAACTGGTTGCAAAAACGCACGCAGCAGTTTGGATTTCCCTGGCCCATTGCAGCGGAAGAGGCCAGTTACTATCTGTTACAAGCGGCGGCGGGCCTGCAATGCGCGCACGATCATGGCATTATTCACCGCGATATTAAACCAACCAATTTCTTGATACGCGTCGAGCGCATGCTCTTCAAAGAAGGAAAAGACGGGGCGCATGCGCATCTTGCTAAAATCTTCCCCCATGGCAGACCGCATCTCTTGTTGGCCGACTTTGGCCTGGCAGCCTTTTATCGCAATGGGCGTTCGCTGCACCGATCCGTTGGAACGCCATTATATATGGCCCCCGAACAATTTGACGATCCCACGCTGGCATCTTCCGTGCAAGTGGGGCCGGCCGCGGATCAATACGCGCTGGCTGTGATGATCTATCAACTGGTGACCGGTCGGGCTGTATTCGAGGGAACGGCCAGCCAGTTACTTCACCACCACCACAACACGCCCCCAACCCCGCCCAGCGTCCATAATTCCCTGCTGCCTTCTGAACTGGACGAGGTATTTCTAAAAGCGTTAGCCAAGAAACCTGAACAGCGTTATCCAACTATCCTGGCATTCGCACAGGATTTCGAAGCCACATTACAAAAACTGCGAAGTGCGCGACTGGTCAACAACCTGGAAACAGGAAATAGATACCGGCCAAAAGGGGCAGTGGGAGTGGAGGCGCAAAGACCCGTTCCGCTTGCCATACGACAGGAACGCGGCAACGCGGCCATGCCTTTGCCCAGGGCCGGTAACATAGTGCCACTCCCGGTGCCACCGCAGGTGCCACGCACGCCACAACCCGCGCTGTTCGATGCCGCGCCTCGCGTTGCCACCTTAGATGCGAACAAAACACAGACGCCATTACCACTCGAAGAAAAACAGCCATTTCAATGTGGCAAGGATAGTCGGCTGACTGCGCCAACTATAATGATACCACCAGTACGGCGCAAGGCCGGTCGCCTTGCGCCAACAGTCAATATCATGCTCATCGTGCTGATTATGCTCATTTTGTTAGCAATCGGAGTGATGCTCGCGCTGCTGCTATTGGGACATGGGCACCAGGTTATTAACGGCGGAGGATGGATGTAGGGGCGCAATACATTGCGCCCAATGGGCGTCGAGATAAGGTCATTATGGCACTGACGGGACCGCTCTACTTTTGCTCGCATGCCAGCCGCACACCCAACGCGATCAACACCACGCCTGTGACTCCTTGCAGGATGTTACGGACGCGGGTGCCAAAACGGCTTTGCCCAGCCTGACTGACCAGGTAGCCATAGAGGTTGAGCCAGCTCAGCAGGATCGCCTCATAAGCGAACATCATCAGCATCAATCGCAGTGGAGGATCGCCTGGATGGATAAATTGTGGCAAAGCTGTGGCAAAGATGGCACCAGCCTTTGGATTGAACAGATTGTTCAAGAGTCCCTGCCTGAAGGCGATCCGTTTACCGAGCGATGTTGCCAGAGGAGTAGGTGGTGTCACGGCAGCCTGTTTGCTCCCTCGGAAACTGGCGATGAGGCTTCGCAGGCCAAGATACCCCAGATATGCTGCCCCGACGAACTTCCAGACGGTGAAGGCGACCACTGACTCCTCAAGGAGGGCAGTGATGCCGAGCACCGATGCCAGCGCCCAAATGATACTTCCCGCCCCAATGCCAAGGGTAGTGAAAGAAGCCGCGCGCCTTCCAGCAAGGAGCGCATGGCGTGTGACCAGAGCCGTATCTGGTCCGGGCGTCACAATCAGCAGCGCTGCAACTGCCAGATAGGCTGCAAACCGCGCGTCGAAGAAAGCCATCTCAGATCTCCCTCAGTACCAGTAAGGAACGCTGTAGAGACAGACTGACAAACAGGCAACTATCTTGAGTATGGTACAACCATGCAAGGGAGACAAGCGCCAATGAAGAGCAAGCAGGGAGCCATTTCCCTTTCCAAACTCAGCAGTTTCTCGATTCACAGGAGGTTCGCCTGGCTGCTGCCTCTCCCACGTGATCTTATCCCTGGCGGAAAAAAATAATACCGCGCAAAATGAGCGGTATTTGCGCGGTATTGCAACTCCCTTGCTACCCCTATAATATGCACGTTTCATGTGGCGCATGGCAGAGTTGCGCCATTACACTGATGGGCCTCTATCTCTCCGGTACAGACACGATAGGCAGCACGATATAGGAAGCGTGTTCAGCGTCGTGCAGGATGGTCTGGTGGGCTACGACCATCTCTGTATCAGTTCCGAAATCGTGACCGGTATTGGGATTGCGGTCCCAGCGCGGGAAATTGCTGCTGGTAACTTCCAGGCGAATGCGGTGTCCGGCCTTGAAGACGTTGCTGGTGGCCCATAGATCGATTTCATATTCGTAGGCCTTGCCTGGCTCGATCAGCGAGGGGGTTTCCCCGCGCTCAAAATGGCGATAGCGGGCGCGAATGATGCCATCGGTCAAGTTCTGCGCGTAGCCATCATCGTGCACATCCACCAGGCGAGCCACAAAGTCTGTATCGGGCGCGCTTGAAACCGCCCAGAGATGGACTTTGATGGGGCCTGTGACCTCCAGGTCTTCTTTCAATTCGCCAGAGGTATAGACCAGCACATCTTCGCGGCTCTCGGTTGGCTGCTGATCGAAAGGGCCAGGAGGGTACTCCGGTGATAAAAGCAGCGCGCCGCCGCGAGTAATCACCGGGTTGTTGGGATCATAGTCATACTTGTCGGATGCGGATTCATCGCGATCGGGCAGGTCGGTCGTCAGGTATCCATTGCCATGCAGCGAGTTGGCGCCACCATTGCTATGCAGGTAGTAACGGGTGTTCACAGCCCGGGCGAGCGGCCACTCCTGCTCGTCGCGCCAGGCATTCGCTCCCATGACGAACAACTTGATGGGCGCTTCTTTCAGCATGCCGGTATCGATACCTTTGAGCCAGTGATTGAACCATCTTACCTGCAAGTTCGTAAAATCGATTTGCAGGTCTATAAAGGCGGCGCTTGACCCGAAGCCAAAGTTCAATTCGCCAATGGGATTGGTGACATGCCCATGTGTCCAGGGGCCAATAACGAGCTTACTCTGGCGAGCTTCGGGCGTGGAGCCGTGTTCGCGCATGGTGGTGAAATTGGTGATGGTATCCTGCAAGAAGATATCGTACCAGCCACCAGCATTGAGTGTGGGAACGGTGACTTGCTCATGTTTTCCTACAATGGTCATCGGCTCTATGAGTTCGTGAGTACGATCCATTGGCCTGGAAAAATTCTGGAAGAAGGAAGGAGCCACATTCTGCCGATGCAACGGACCAAATTCATTCAGTGGCAGCGACCAGTAGCCCAGTTTGCCCAGCGCGTCCATTTCTTTCGCCAACATGTAAATAGCGCGCCCCATTGCCTGGGGATCATCGCGATGACGACGCATCAGCACATCCAACCCCATCATGAGCTGCCAGTTACCTGAAGTGCCTAGTTCCAACGCTCCACCGCGAAAGATCACGCCGTTTAATGGGTCATTCCACGTCTGAAACGGGACCATCGCTTTGAGCGCCGTAGGATGGTGGACGGCGCTTGCCCACTGAGTAAAGCCAAAATAGGAGAGGCCATACATGCCGACGCTTCCATTGCTATAGGGTAACTGAGCCGCCCATTCGATGGTATCGACACCATCCAACGCTTCATTGACGAATGGTACCCATTCCCCTTCTGATGTTAAACGGCCTCGAGTATCCTGCACAATGACAACGTAGCCCCGCCGCGCCACTTGCGCGGGGTCCATCATGGAAGCCCCGATGGGGAAATCTTTGCCGTAGGGAAGGCGTGTCAGTAGGACAGGCCATTTGCCCTCGCCTGCTGGGCGATAAACGTTGGCGCGCAGCGTGGTGCCATCGCGCATTCTGGCAGGGACATCGAAATCGACGATAGTCTGTTGACCCATTTGCATTGCCATGATTTGAGGCATTCTCCTTCTCAGGTGTTAACGACAGAATTGAACCCGCAAAATATGTGATAGGGCTTCATAATACAATTTCCGCCAGGGACAGCGCAACGTTGAGTTCAAAGTATGCTTCATTTCTGCCGTGTCAAGTCAAATGAAAATGATGAGGGAATGCGTCTGCTTGACACTTCCAAGCAGCATTGGCTATACTCACTCCATGCATGGAACGCTATTCCATTGCGTAGAACAGCCATAAGCAAAGCCAGGACGGGAAGAATCATGCGGCACGGAGAACCACAGGAAGGCGAAAAAACGGTTCAGATTGTGCATCGTATTGCGAGTGTGCTGCGCGCCTTCGGCAAGCAAGGACTACTTGGCATTACCGATCTCTCAAGTGAGACCGGGCTGCCCAAATCCACCACGCACCGACTGGTGACAGCTCTGGTAAACGAAGGATTACTGGTGCAGGATGAGGACAGTCATAAATACGCTTTGAGCCTGCACGTGACGGCACTGGGAGCCAGTATCCTCAATTCCCACACGGTACGTAAAACCGCCAGGCCCATCCTGATGGAATTGCGTGATCAAACACGCGAGTCGGTACATCTGGCAGTGCTGGAAGGCCTGGAAGCGGTCATCATCGATACCGAAGATTCCTATTTTTTTGTGAGAGCCGTGAATGTACCGGGCCAGCATCTCCCGGCGCACGCCGTCTCCACAGGGAAAGTCTTGCTGGCTTATCAATGGGAAACACGCCTGCGCGAGATACTGGCCCATACGACCTTGATGCGCTATACCGACAGCACGATTACCGATCCGCGCCTCTTGTTAGAAGAGCTGCGCATAGTTCGTCAACGTGGCTACGCCATCTCACAAAGTGAATTAGAAGAGGGCATCGACGCGGTAGCTGCTCCTATTTTCGATCATCTTGGCACCGTCGTTGCTGCCGTTTCTATTGGTGGGCCAAGCGAACGCTGCCGTCCCAAGCAGGGCGAGCTAATCGGGGCTGTGACCCGCGCCGGGCAGCAGATATCGCAAACGCTGCGCTATGTAGGCTGGCATTAGGTGATGCTATGAGCAAGCAGGACAAAATACAGCTCCCATTAATAGCAGTTAAAGGCGCTGGCGATCTTGCTACAGGCGTCATCCACCGCCTGACACGAGCAGGCTTTGCTGTGCTGGCAACCGAGCTACCCCAACCAACGGTGCTGCGCCGCACCGTCGCTTTTGCCGAGGCGATCACATCTGGTCAGATGACGGTTGAGGGTATTGCCGCTTGCCGTGCCGATTCCGTAGACACGATACAAGGCGCATTCGCGCGAGGGCTGGTGCCTGTCGTGGTTGATCCTGATGGAGTATTTCTTAAAGAGATGCAACCAGGCGTGCTGGTCGAAGCCACTCTCTCGAAGCGAAATAGCGGGATAACCATGCATGATGCGCCTATTGTGATCGCGCTTGGCCCAGGTTATGAGGCAGGAAAAGATGCGCACGCGGTTATAGAGACGAATCGCGGGCATAACCTGGGGCGTGTCTATCTGCAGGGTTGCGCAGAACCAAATACGGGCGTACCTGGTACGATTGGCGGGTATACTGGGGAACGGTTACTGCGCGCGCCCTGCGCTGGCACGCTTTATGGACTGCGCAAGATCGGAGACCAGGTACAGGCTGGCGAGACGGTGGCAGTGGTGAAGTTTGAGGTGGAAGCCTCACCAGTTATCGCGGCTATCTCCGGCATATTACGCGGGTTGGTACGCGACGGTCTCCCGGTACATGCTGGCATGAAGGTGGGAGATATCGACCCACGCGCTAAGCGCGAACACTGTTTCACGATATCGGACAAGTCACGCGCCGTTGCCGGTGGGGTGTTGGAGGCGGTGATGTATTTTCTCAAATCGAGCAAAAATGATATGATTATCAAAAAGCAGGAAGACGATAGATAATTACCATGCTCAACATTACCGCATATCATAGCCCCGACACTATCAGCGAAGCTGTAATGTTGCTGGCAGAAGAAGATTGCACCGTAATCGCCGGAGGCACCGATCTGCTGGTCAACCCGCGCTACATGGTTGGGGTGCGCGAAGTCGTAGATATTCGCGGGCTAGGGTTAGATTACATCCACATCGAAAATGGCTGGTTATCTGTAGGCGCGGGAACGACCATGCGCACCGTCGCGCTGCATCCAGAGATACAGGCGCTTGCTGATGGTATCCTGGCACGCGGGGCGGCGGTTTGCGGCTCACCCAATATTCGCAACATGGCAACCTTAGCAGGCAACGTTGCTTCCGCCCTTCCATCCGCCGATACACCTCCATCATTATTGGCACTCGAAGCGCATGTCGTCCTGGTAGGGAGAAAAGGCGAGCGTATAGTGCCCCTGGAACAGTTCTTTGTCGGACCAGGGAAGAGTGTGCGCAAGCGTGAACTGATACGTGAATTGCGTATTCCCGTGGCTAATACAGCCAGCAAGCACGGTGGTTTTTACAAGATTGGGCGCACGGCTGAAGATATTTCGATTGTCAACGCCGCTGCGATGCTCGTGTTAGACAAGGGGAGGGTTGTTGATGCACGGCTGATTATGGGAGCGGTTGCACCTGTTCCCCTGCGTGTCGTGCGTGCGGAGGAGGCGCTCAAGGGACAGCCAGCCACGGAAGAAACATTCGAGCGCGTGGGAGCAATAGTGCGCGAGGAAGTGCGGCCAATCAGCGATCACCGCGCCTCAGCCGATTATCGACGGCGTATGAGCGGCGTGGCAGTCATACGAGCATTGCGACAGGCGGCAGGATTGGTTCCGCATGGAGAGGAATGGCATCATGCGTGAGATAGAGATTAGCCTGAAAGTCAATGGGCGCGCGGTAACGTGGCGTACTTCGCCCGGCGAGACGCTTCTCGAGGCGCTGCACGCGCATCATCTAAAGGGAACAAAGTTGATTTGCGGCACGGGGGATTGCTGCGGCTGCGGCGTGATGCTGAATGGCCACTCCATCAACGCCTGTTGCATGTTGGTGGCCCAGGCCGAGGACGCCGAACTGCTGACTATCGAGGGACTCTCCCAGGATGGCAAACTGCACCCCATCCAGGAGGCTTTTGCCGAAGAAGGCGCAGCGCAATGCGGCTACTGCACCCCCGGCTTTATTATGAGAACCTATGCCTTGTTGCAAGAGAATCCGCAGCCCACAGAGGAGGATGTAAAGGCTGCGTTGGCTGGTAATATTTGCAGATGTACAGGGTATGTGAAACCGGTGGCGGCGGTACTGAAAGCTGCGGAGATGATGCGGTCGTAGAGTGCACTTGTGTCCAGGGTAGAAGCATGATATGATTTTGGCAAAAGTGGAAAGGGAAGCTATCTCTTTTTCCGATCCGGCAGCCTGACAAGCTTCAGAAAACATTCTAATGAACAACGAAGACTACGAACCCGGCGGGGGGAACATTGCCGATACAGCTCACCAGTTGGCGCGGCAGGCGGCGCGCACGCGAGTGGTTGGACAGAAGGAGCGGCGTGTCGATGCGCGTCCGCTTGTCACGGGAGCCCCTGTTTACGCGGCTGAATTTGAACAGCCCAATATGCTCTATGCGCGTATCCTGCACTCTCCGCATGCGCATGCCAACATTCGCCATATCGATAAAAGCAAGGCAGTAGCCCTGCCGGGGGTTTATGCTGTTCTGGCGTATGAAGACCTGCCGCGTGTGGCGCACAGCACCGCGGGCCAGCCGTATCCTGAACCCTCTCCTTATGATATGTACTTGCTCGATGCGCGCGTACGCTATGTTGGCGACTGGGTAGCTTTTGTGGCAGCAGAGACACCCGCCATCGCGGAAGAGGCCCTCAAGCTGATCGGCGCGCCGCAGCTGCACGAGCCTGATGTTACCCACCCCAATCACGGGAAACACCTGGGCGATATTTATGATGCGGCGCACAATATCGCCGCACACGAAGTTATTACGCATGGCGATTTCGATGCAGCTATGCATGAAGCCGAGCTCATCATCGAGGGTGAATACCGCGTTCCGTATATTTCGCACGCGGTACTGGAGCCGCATGTATGCGTGGCCTACCTCGATGGCTATGATCGCCTGATCGTAGTCAGCAGTACGCAGGTTCCCTATCATACACGCCGCCAATTGGCAGCCGTGCTGCAACTGCCCATCTCGCGGGTGCGCGTGGTCAAGCCACGTGTAGGTGGAGGCTTTGGCAGCAAGCAAGAAATGCTGCTGGAACCGGTGGCCGCCGTTTTAGCCATGAAGACACGCCAACCTGTGCGCATCGAATACAGCCGCCAGGAGGAGTTTACCGCCGGGCGTTTCCGGCATCCCATGATTATCCGCATGCGCAGCGGAGTGAAACGCGATGGTACCTTAGTAGCAATCTCCATGCATTCGATAGGCAACGCGGGAGCATATGGAACGCATAGCCTGACCGTCACTCGCAGTACGGGCCACAAGACGCTGTGCCTGTATCGCGCCCAGGCCTATCGCTTCCAGGCGGATGCCGCCTATACGAACTTGCCCATCACCGGCGCAATGCGTGGCTACGGCGCGCCTCAAGGTTTCTTTGCGCTGGAATCACATATCGATGAAATCGCGCACAGGCTTGGCATGGATCCGTTAGCATTGCGGCGCAAAAATCATGTGCAGAAGGGCGACTGGGACCCGATCGAGGGAGAAGAAATCGATGGCGTATGGCACTCGAAGCGGCACTTTCGCTCATGTGGGCTGCCACAATGTCTTGATACAGGTGCGGCAGCGATGAACTGGCATGGGCCATTTGACCGGGGCGATGGTAAGCCGATACGGCGCGGACGCGGCATGGCGACGGCTATGCAGGGGAGCGGCGTCGCGAGTTTTGAACTGGGGGGCGCGTCGATCAAGCTGAATGAAGACGGCTCGTTCAATGTGATGACGGGTGCGACCGATATCGGGCAGGGCAGCGATACGGTCATGGCGCAGATCGCGGCTGAGGCCCTGGGCGTAGGCATGGAGAAGATTGTCCTGCATTCCGTCGACACCGACTCCAGCGTATTTGACTACGGCTCGTATGCATCCAGCACGACCTATATCAGCGGAGGCGGCGTCAAGGTCGCGGCAGAGCGCGTGCGACAACAGATACTGGAGGTGGCGGGAGATATGCTCGATTGCGCGCCCGAAGATATGTCAATTATCGATGGGGTGCTTCATACTCCACGCGGACCCAGTCATCTCACGGTAGCCGATATCGCTAACGAGACCCTCTACGGCAGGCACCGCCAGCAAATTATGGCTAAGGGCGACTTCTGGACGGATGATTCACCTGCTCCATTTTATGCGCAGTTTGTGGAAGTCGAGATTGATACAGAAACAGGCCAACTGCGTGTTACCAGGGCGGTAAACGCGCTGGACCTGGGGAAGGCCATCAATCCGACGCTTGCCACCGGACAGGTTGAGGGGGCTGTGACAATGGCGCTGGGTTACGCGCTCAGTGAAGAGGTGAAATTTGATGAGCAGGGCAGAGTACGCAATCCAGGGTTCGTGGATTACAAGGTGATGTCAACGCTGGATATGCCGAAAATGACAACCTTCCTGGTAGAGGATACCGAATATACCGGGCCATTTGGCGCGAAATCCGCCGGTGAGGTGCCTACTAATGGGATGGCTCCGGCAATTGCCAACGCGATCTATGACGCGTTGGGTATACGTATACGCAGCCTGCCTATTACACCAGAAAAAATTTTGCAAGCGTTAGATGAGCACATGCAGTAAAATATATTATACTATAGCAAAGCGGTATAGAACTGAGGATGATATATGGCACTAGAGCCGCCAGAACACGCAACAACCGCCTATCTTGTCATTCAACAGAGCGTGCAGCAGGCAGGTAAACGAGTGGAACTCTGGAAGGATTGCACGACTATTGGTCGCAGTCTTGATTGTGACATTTTCCTCGAAGATCTGACGGTACATCGCAAGCAAGCCAGTATTGTATTTACTCCCCATGGTTTTGTGCTGCGCGACGATAATGGAAGCGGCGATAGTTTTGTGAACGAGCAGCCTGTGCGAGAACACCTGCTAAATGATGGGGATGTCCTGCGCTTTGGCAACACCCGCATCACATTCTATGGTCATGAGGGTACGCGGCCCTTCCAGTTGGCGTCATCGCGCGGACGTGAGTCGAAGAGGGGTAAAAAACTTGAGCCGAATACCGGCTCCATCGCTAAATTGGACCTTTCTAGTTTGCGCGGAGTAGAACGCAGCTTTGAACTGCTGCCAGAAATGACCATTGGACGCAGCCGCGAATGCGATATCTTCCTGGAAGACCTGGCGGTGAGCCGCCTGCACGCGACCATTCGTGAGATGCCTGGTGGGGGATATGAAATAGAGGATCATCAATCAGCCACTGGAACCTACGTCAACGGCATGCGTATCACCCGCTATCGCTTGATTGAAGGGGATGCGGTGCAGATTGGAATGAGTAGACTCACATTCAAGCGTTCGTCTCTCTGAGCAAAGATTGCATAGCCGTCACCCTTTCACCATAGACATCAATTTGTGAGCCATCCGGCAGTCGCTCTGGTGGGTCATAGGCATGTGTCTCGCGTATGAAACGCTGCACTTCTGGGGGAACGTCCTTTTGATGGCTCTCAAACCCCTGTCGTATGAGCGTTGAGGAGACATTGCGATAGCTGTCGTCCAGGGGCAGCAAGTGAATATATTTCGCAAATTGAGCATTCTCAGGCTTATCAAGCAGCTGCTTCAATTCTTTTGGGCCTGCACCCGCGCGAGGCGCAACCAGAATTTCAGCCAGGGCAAAGAGTTCTCGCAGAGCAGCGTCTCGATCTCTGTAGTAGTGGGGATCAAAGATCTGCACAATTTTGTCAAAGCCGAGCAGAAAATAGAGTTTCGTCACCTCGGGGAAAGCGGCGCGTATTCCCTCGGCCTGCTCCACGTATAAGCCTCGATTAAACAGCATGATACCGATATCGCGCAGGTGATGCCGGAGCACCGTTTCCAGCAAGAGTATGCGATCCACCAGCAGTGGACGTTCAACGTTTTCTTTGTCCGTCGTGCGCTTGCTCAAGGCGGCATAGACAGACATGCCGCCGTGCTGACGCCCAAAGCGTCGCGCCTGTTTCAACATAGCCAGGTGAGCGTTGGTGGGCGGATTGAAGGAGCCAGGGAAGACGATGATGTTTCCACGAGGCTGCGGCGAACCAGGTAAGATCAGGGCCTGGGGTGGTGCTTCGGGGTCTAATTGGTCGAGCAACCGTTGCACGGATCGCAGACACTGGATGGTACTTGGGGAGAACTTGATGGTCATGATATCAAACTCCTTCTTCATAGATTTACGCTACCTCGCGATAGACCTTGCCTCTGCATATGTGTACATTGTACATTGCACCAGGTGCATCTGCCTGTTACACTCATTGTAAATACCTCATCCTTACGGGTGGGAGGCAGTGTTCCTGATTCCCGGCATTGCCAGTAAGAAATGAGCTTTTCGTGACGTACTATCTATACCGGATAGATGCAGAGCTATCCATGATTATGTCGTCTATGAAGTGCGTTCTTGCTAGTCGTTTTACCCCGTTCAGGCACATGGAGGTACCCCTTTATGAGTAGCCAGGAGCATGAGCTGTTTGGCAATTTATTTTCCCCACACAATCGTCGTGATTTCCTGAAGCGTGCTGGCACTGTCGGTCTTTCGGGAACCGCGCTCACTGCTTTTCTTGAGGCATGCGGCAACAGTGGAGGTAGTGGCAGCACCTCATCAACTGCCACACCTAACCTGGCAGGTCCAATCGACATGCAAACGTTGATGACACACGCGAAGCAGGAAGGTGAGATCCAGGCCATAGGTATCCCCCCTGAGTGGGCTGACTATGCCGACATTCTGGCCGGTTATACCAAAAACTTTGGCGTGCCCGTTTCCTACAAGGTTGAGGCAGAATACTCCTCGGCGCAGGAGCTGGTCGTCTTCAAGAACTCGAAATCTCATGCGCATGGTGACATCGGTGATGTCGGCTTCAAATTTGGGCCTGTTGCAATTCAACAGGGGTTGGTGACACCGTATAAGCATGCACACTGGGATGACATCGATCCCAGCCTTAAAGATGCGGACGGCAACTGGTGTACTGAATATTATGGCGCTCAAGCCCTGGTCATCAACACGGACCGGACATTGTCAAGAATCCACCAACTTCTTTCGCCGACTTGCTCAAGAACAGCTATAAGAATATGGTCGGTATCGATGGTGATCCCAGGCAGGCGAATGATGCATTCCTAGCTGTCTACTCAGCAGCGCTCGCTAATGGCGGCAGCCTGGACAACATTCAGCCCGGCGTTGACTTCTTCGCCAAGCTGAAGCAAAAGGGAAATTTCACCGTTGCTCGCTCAAGCGATGCCAATATTGCTAAGGGCGAAGTCGCGATTGCCATCATGTGGGACTACCTGGGCCTGGGCTTCCGTGATACCTTTAAGGGTAAACCAAATTTGCAGATCGTAATACCTTCGGATGCATCGAT
>VBFM01000241.1:1118-5185 GCA_005882595.1 Chloroflexota bacterium | reverse complement strand
ATCGCTGGCCGGGCGGGGTTGCTCCAGCCATTGTTCCGGCGCGGTATACACAGGGGTTCCTACATAGCAGTGCAATGAAGCGTGCGTATAGCTATCAAGGATGGCTGAGACGCCGAAATCCGCCAGCAAGAGGTTATTTTCCCCATCGAGCAAGAGGTTCGCAGGCTTAACATCCAGGTGGATCAGGCGATGATCGTGCGCGTACTGTAAGGCCGCTGCCGCCCCTTCTACGTAGGGCAAAAGTTGCTGAGGCGTGAGCGTCTGCCCTTCTCCAACCAGTGTCGAGGACGAAACGGCAGCAACTTCGCCTGCCTCTCCGCGGGGCGGGTCCGTAACGAGGGTCTCTTTCTCTACCAGCGAATCCGACACGTCGAAAGGGGAAGCCTCTTCTTCGAGATCAACGGTGCGACTTTCATCTGACTCATCGTCGTGGTCAAGCGGCTCATCCGCCATAACGAGGGTCTCCGCGGAAATATCTTGTGGGGCGCGCTCGAAAGCGATGGCTTCGTTGGATGGGGTAGCAGTCGGTAAGATGGAGAGGCCCTGAGGGGTCAACTGGCAATACTTCTGGAGCGAGCCATACGCGGCATACTTCATCACCAGGTATGAACGTCCGTCTTCGAGCGTACCGGCGCGCAGGACGGGTAAAATATTGGGGTGATCCAGGGCGGCAATCGCACTTACTTCATGCGCAAAGAGTTCGGCGGATTTTTCATCGGATGCGCGCTCAAGTGCCATAACTTTTATGGCAACGCGCCGGCTCAAGGGTGGTAATTGCTCTGCTTCATATACATCGCCAAACGCGCCGGAGCCGATCCAGCGGGTCACCCTGCAATCGCCCAGCAGCGCGCCTTGCAGCAAATACTTACAAAACTGGCATGTGACTTGCTCATCGACTACAACTGACGCTTTTGAGGAACCCTTATCGACCAGCTCCGCCGGTGTAGTCCGATTCTCATGCGCTTTTTTTGGATTTAAACAATATGTCATAACACATCAGTGACTTTCAGAACCTTACCCCTAGTATATTACGCACCTGAAGCGCGCTTTCTAACAAGCGCTAGCTTATATGGGTCGTCCCTGCCGGATAGCTTGCGCCGCCATGAGATCTTTTTGCGCCTCTAGTTTAATCAAAGGGAAGGACCGGTGAAATTGCGCGTCGAGTTGCGCTGCCTTTTCTTGAGAGAGCCGGGCGCGTCGTTCATAAGCATGAGCGAAGACTTCGCGCTTCTCTTCTTCAGCGCCATCGATCAAGAGCAAAAAGGCCAGGGCAAATTCCGGTTTTCCCTGTTCCGCGTAGGTGCGCGCAGCTACAAGCCCATCCGCGCCCTCTTCCAGTTGTTGCCGCGCGTGGGTTGTGAACACCTCTTTCAGTAAAGACGCGTAAAGTTCTTCAAATGTCTCAGACACGACTGGCACCTCGGTGATGTATGTCCCTAATCTCTATCGTTTCAGCCAATGTAATCGTAACACTTATGGCAAGTGCTGAAAATGTAAGAACTAAGAAGATACGCCAGGGGCATTCGTGGCGTACAAACTGATCGTCACCGTCGGAGTATGAATGCGACCTAGCAAGCGATAGTGGCTGTCCAGCCATTGTTGAGCCGCCTTTGCCTGGGCAACTGCCATATCATCGGGGAGGCGTCCGACGATAAAAAAGAGATGTGGATGTTTGGCGGCGTAGGCTGCAAGGGCAGAGGGATTTACCGCCGCCTGGAACCCTTTTGAGGGATCAACCGGTCCGAAATTTTCCCAGGAGAAAGCGCCGGGGGCATCGCCGGTAAAGCGGGCGCCGGTGGGGTAAGCGTGCAGGTAATATTCAACGGATATCTGGCAGCCCTGTTGTACATCATTATCGAAGCAGACCAGCCCATCGCCGGGTTGATAGCGCTGCTGCAGCCAGTGAACGGTGGAATTCCAGTCTTCCACCTGTGCGCTTCTATAATAGACGGGAACGTAGTAAAGAGCGATCAAGATCAGCCCCAGTGCCAGTGCGATCTTCACGGTACGCCAGTGTAAGGAGGCGACAGCCAGCCCAACCAGCAAAAACAGGGGTGGGAGTATGGTAACAAGGTAACGGCTCGAAAAGAGGCGGGTTGAACCTTGTGAGATGACATAGCTGGTGATGATTGGCACAAACAGCCAGCAGACGAGCGCGAAGGCGATGGGCAAAAACTGTCTCAACCTCGAGGAGCTTTGTTCATCGCTTGCGTGGTAACAGGTAATGCGTTCCAGCAGTGGCGCGGAGTCCGGCACATGGGCCATCAGCGCAATGAAGAGAGCGTAGGCGCAGAATATGAAGAGTACAAGCAAATAGAGTGTGCTATTAGTGGTGATGGTCTGGAAGAGGTGGTAGATATCGTGCAGGTACGGGATGGGCAGCCAGCCCGTTTTTGGCCCATTTCGGCTGACCAGCAGCATGGGAATGATAAAGACCCCGATAGCGACCAGGCTGGCGATGAATGCACGCAAGTGGCGGCGAGCGAGCGTACGCCAGGGACCGGGCAAGAAAAGCAGTCCAGCAAAAGCAACCACCTGCGACGCCAGGATCAGCAGGCTGAACAGGTGCGCATAGACAGCCAGGATGGAAGCAAGGATAAAGCATATCCACCAGCGTCTGGTATGTGTATCCTGTTTGAATACGGCAAAGAGGGCGTACCAGGCGATACAGATCAGCAGCAGTTGCAGGCTATAGGAGCGTGTTTGCTGGGCATAGACCAGTTGCAGGAAATTGAGCGTATAAAGGCCCGCGCCGACAAAGCCCGCCACTATTCCCAGGTAGCGTCGCCCCAGCAGGAAGACCATGACTGAACTGAGCGCGGCGAAAACGGCCGATGGCAGCCGCACCACCCATTCTACCGGGAGCCCTCCAAAAAGACCTGTGAGACCGAGCCAGAAGTGCAGGAAGAGGTAATACAGTTCCATATTCGGCTCAGGCCCCCAGATGATATGCCAGAGCAAAGGGAGGGGCTGCCGCGCCAGCTCGACGGAGAAGGCTTCGTCAAACCAGATGCTCGGATTCCCCAGGCGGTACAGGTCAAACCCCAGGGCTACGCCGCCAACCAGCACGCACAATAGCCAGTTTGAGGAGAGTGCATGCGCCAGTCGCGACCAGGGCGTACGCTCTGTAGGGCTATGCTGTATGGCAGCAACCTGCGCTTGCTCGCCGGGAAGCAACGTTTCGTCGCTTTGCCCTGTTAAATTATCTGCCTGTGCCATATGTGTACCGAACCTACCCCGGATGTAACGCACACAATCATGTAGGGACGCGATTTATCGCGTCCTCTTAGAGAACGTTCCTGATACCCGCGTTGTAACACCAGGTAGGAGTAGCGTAGCCTGCTGTTACCCGCGTAATGTGCAAGCGTCCTAAAGCATGAGGGGAAGTTCACCAGGCGCCCAACCGCACAACAGAGGGGTGTATATGCATTCATCAATCGAGCTCTCTGAAGATACAGAAAAACGAAAAGCCATTGCTGACGAGCCAGTACCTCCAGCAATTACAGCAGCGAGTACACTCACTACACCTACTACACTTGCTACAGCGGCAGGCCAGAGACAATGGTTTGCTGCATTACGGCAGGTATTCCCCATCTTTCTGGCTACCCACCTCGCGTTCCTCATCCTGACGTACTGTGCGGCCTTGTTCACGCTGGGGAACTTTTCCTACAGAAGCCTGGGTCTCAATACCCTGCTGAATGCCTGGTTTCGCTGGGATAGTGGTCATTTTACGGCGATAGCAACCAATGGATACGATGCAGCCTGGCGCACGGCTTTTTTCCCAACGTTTCCACTGCTCGAGCACCTGATTTCCTTCTTGACGCATGACCCTTTTGTGGCCGGCCTGATTATCTCAAATGGAGCAGGCCTGTTGATGCTCGCTGTACTCTACCGCCTGGTGCAGGAAGACTTTGATGCCGACCTGGCCTGGCGCACCACGCTCTATCTTGCTATATTTCCTACTGCCTTCTTCTTCGCGGCAGCCTACAACGAATCGATCTTCCTGCTGTTCACCTTGCTCGCTTTCTATTACATGCGCCGGGGCAACTGGTGGCTGAGTGCATCAT
>VBFM01000241.1:0-1073 GCA_005882595.1 Chloroflexota bacterium | reverse complement strand
AGCATGACTTCACGCTAAACAAGCTGCGCTTTCATGCGCTGAGTTGCCTGGGTATTCCCGCGGGTATTGGCCTCTTCGCGCTCTATTGCTACTATCGCTTCCATGACCTGCTGGCCTTTTCGCACGCGCAGGCAGTCTGGAATCGTTCCATGCACGGTCCCTGGCATGGCTTGATCGATTCCGCCGTGATTATCCTGCATCGCGACGTCCTCAGCTTCGATTCGATGCATAATGTCCTCGACTTGAGTTTATGCCTGCTTGTGCTTGCGCTGGTAATGCTCGCTTTTGTGGGACCCTGGAAATTTCCCAGGCAATACCTGGCCTATGGCTTCTACGCGATATTGATCTACCTCTTCAGCCTGATCTTTCCCACCAATGGAAGCGTTCCCCTGGGAGCCTTCTCACGCTATATGCTCGAAGTCTTTCCCGCTTTCATCGTGCTGGCAGCCATTGGCAAGCAACAGCAGTGGAACCACTGACTGCTCTCTCGGTTTTCCTCACGTCCTCTCTCCTACTAGTACACGCTTTTGGGGATCACATAAATTTGTGCTGTGCAGCCGTGGCAGCCAGAATTCGGGAGTGTGCTAAATGTCTGAGACAGGAGGGTGTTCAATGGCCCCTAACGCGCGCAACGACGTCTTCTGCGCTTGCGTCAATCCCTTTGCCCCGCTGATATCAAGGCGCTCGTAGGGCCGGTCCCGCCGTAGTGTACGCAGATGCCCGCCACTCTCCAGTTCCCAGATGCTGATAGCGCCATCGTCCCCACAACTGGCCAGCGAGCGGCCATCGGGACTCATCTTGAGTGATTGGACTGTTCCCTGGTGCGCATGGCGCGTCTGCACGCACCTCCCGCGCTCGATATCCCACCAGCAGAGCATACCGTCGCTGCCACCACTGACCAGCATCGTGCCGGTCGAACTCCAAGCGAGCGCATACACGATCTCGCTCAGTTCGCTCAACGTGTGCAGGAGTTCTCCGCTGCGGGCACACCAGACGAAGAGCTCTCCACTGCCTCGACCTCCGCCACCACTGGCCAGGCGCGTCCCATCTGGGCTCCAGGCCACGCTCATGAC
>VBFM01000240.1:6178-8913 GCA_005882595.1 Chloroflexota bacterium | reverse complement strand
ACAGCCACCTTTTAACCCGGTTTATCCCCCACTCTATGAGGATAATAAGATGAATGCTCAGCATCGACCCTCAATCCGGGATATAGTAGCTGGGCAAGCTAACTATACCCCGTCATCGGGAATGTCAGAGAAGGAGATTGCTAATTTACTGGCCCCATTCACTCAACTTTCAGGTGATTCTTATTATCTTTCAATGAAGGAAAGTGAGGCATTAGGGAAAGCATTGGGCTTAAAGAGTAGCAAGCAACTCCAAAAGATATTTCCAGGTCCGTACCAATACGCCACGACAGTTCTTGCTTGCATTCTGGCTTTAAGACATATAGGCAGGGAGATAATCTCCTTTTTCGATACTCCACGAGGCTCAGTCATAGAGGTAAAGCTTCCTGTAGATGTACTTGCTTACGCGGGAACGCTAACCATCGAGATCATTGACGAAAGCCCCTCCAGAATAGTCTTAAATGGAACAACCGAAATTCAAGGACAAATGTTTGTTTGGGGGAAGGGCAAACGAGCTTTAGAGCAAGTGTTTGAGTCTACCGAGCAATATCTCAGGAGATTGACCACCTGACCATCCGCTGTCAATAAGCGCCAGGTACAGTCAATCCTCAATTTGTTCCCTACCTCTTGCTCAATCCGCTCCCCTCGTCAACTCCGCTCGCAGAAACTCCACAGTCGCCTGGATAATCTCGCGCGAGCGCGCATTGTCATCTAGAATATCAAAGGCATGACGTCCAGTCGCGTGATTCATCACATCAATATTCACATTCTTCGCCAGAGCCGCTGTAATCAGCCGGTCGATAGAGGCATTGAGCTGTGGATAATCGAGCCCCGCTCGCACAATCAGCATAGGAGGCGTCCCATTCGCAGCTTTCTTCACAGAGGCACTTGCCGAAAACTCATCAAACACCTCTTCAGAAAGTGCAGGAAATTCTTGCTCAGTCTCCTCAGCTCCCCCAGATACCTCGGCTGGCTCATCGTAGTAAACCTGCAGATCGGCAATCCCATAATAAGAAACCACGCAGCGCACATAGGAAGCCGTGCCGCGCAGTGCCGCTCGCAAACCGAAAGGCCCTCCAGCAGAACCGACCCAGATGCCCAGCCTCCCGGCATCAATACCCAGCTTCCCAGCCTGGTCGCGCACATAGCTAATGAGATCATCCACGTCGCCCGCCACCTCATATAACCTCGTCAGATTTTCCGTGGATCGATGGTTAAACGTCACCCCAATCAGCCCCACCGCCGCAACCAGTTGCCCCCAGGAAACATACTGCCCCCACTCTTTCGCATCCTGAAGTAACTCCGGTGGCCCATCTCCATGCACAAAGAGCACCGCGGGTAGCCGCCTATCCCCATCATATTCCTCCGGATAGTACACATCCAACCGCAACTCCTGCCCATCCACCGTTTTATAGGTAATATCCTTCTGCACAATAGCCGCCTGCATCCCAGGCATCTCATACACAATGCGTTTTTGCCCGAAATCCTCTTCATCCCGCTCTGCCATACAGGTAATCCTCCTTCTCTATTACTTTTCATATCCGCCCCCAGCGTATCACACCCCTACCAACTTGCATAGCTCTTCCTGTATCAAAAAAATAACCATGTAACCCACTCACGTATGTAATAATGTGAAGAAGTAGACATTGATTTCGAAACAAAAAGGAGGGTTTCACAAATGCTATCTCTCAAACGCATATTACTCGGCACAACCCTACTCTTGATCGCCCTGACCGCCGTGGCCTGCGGTAGTTACACTTCCACCGGCTCAGGCAATAGCAGTGGAACAACTCCAACTCCAACTCCAACCACCGCTCCCACCAGTGCACCACCCGTCATTAAAACCGCCACCGCCACAGTAAAAGGCACATCCCAAACCATCCTCACTAACGCCCAGGGCATGACCCTGTACTACTTTACGGCCGACACGGCCACAACTTCCGCATGCACATCAACATGCACCGGAATCTGGCCTCCCCTCCTCTTCACAGGTACCGGCTCACCTACCAGCGCAACAACCCTGCCAGGCACCCTGAGTGCCGTCACGAACGCCAACGGACAACAGGTCGAATACAATGGGCATCCACTCTACACCTACTCAAAAGATACCGCTCCCGGCCAGACCAACGGAGAAGGCCTCTTCGGCAAGTGGTTCGTCGCCACTCCCACCCTTTCAACCCAGAGTGCACCACAAACCACACCGACGCCGTATGGGTATTAGAGCCTGACCACTATAAAATCGGCTCGCATGGATAAGCTTTAATAAGAGCTGGTTTCAATCCACCATGATTTGACAGACTGAAGAAAAGCAAGACCGCTTTGAATGGCTTTCAGCGCACCCTCAGCAGATGCTTCTTTTTGGTAGTAGGTACAAATCGCTTGATAAAATGCGTGAATCATCCGTGCAGGAGCACTTTCCTGCGGCAAAAGTTTCATCGCTTCCTGCTTTGGTAATTGCCACGCGGCAATTCCATTCCTCTGCTGGATCGTGAGAACATGGTAGAGCATCGGCCATACATCAGTGCAGAGCCAACGGACTCGTTGGGCAAGCTTCCAACTCCCGTGCTGAAGAAGGTCTTGAGGACGAAATACATCGTAAATATCAAGCCTCTCTAGTGCCTGCCTTGCAGCAACCTGAAGATCATCCTCTGTTGCTTGTGGAACAGCAAGCGTGCCAGTAATCACATGGTAAGCTCCAGGAATAAGGCCAGTCATCCCCTCCTTCTTCTGCGGGGGAA
>VBFM01000240.1:3140-6051 GCA_005882595.1 Chloroflexota bacterium | reverse complement strand
CAGAATGTAGCCGCCTTTCAGCGCAGAGCCATGGATCACCATACCAATACACCATGTGCTCAAATGCTGGAGGTAGACGAGTGCCACGGCGCGAACAATCGACTGCGCTTCTGGCACAATTGGAGAGAGGTCGAGATGGTATTTTTCTTGCTCATTCAGCATGTCACATTTCTCCTGTCCTTTAGACTACTCTTGTGCCTCTGGCCCGTCAAGTGGCTCACCTCCTCTCTCGATCTCTATAAATGATATCCCCAGGGCGACCGCGAGGGTCGCCCATACAATACACGTTAATCGTGTAAAACAGGTAATGTAGTATTGTACGGGCAACCCTCGCGGTCGCCCTGGTAATTCTTGTGGTAATCTTGTAGTAATCTCCCAACGCTATTGACATCCACCCCCCTCACAGTGCATAGTGATGTGGACATCTCTTGGCGAGTACACACTTATTGGATACCCAAACACTTTCAATTCTCAAACGCACAACTCAATACTTCAATACCCAGCAGCAGCAGGCCTACCTCGTCGGCGGCTCCCTGCGCAACATCCTGCTTGGCGAACCCTGCAGCGATTGGGACATCGTCATCGAAGGCGACGCGCACAAACTGGCCCGCCGCTTAGCCGACACACTGGGCGGATTCTACGCCCACCTGCATGAAAAAGCCAGCCGCGTCATCATCAAACACGACCCATCGGACATCATCCTCGATATCTCCCCCCTCAACGGCAGGACAATCGAAGAAGATTTGCTCCGGCGCGACTTCACCATCAACGCCATCGCCGCCCCGTTGGACGAAGTCGTGCAATATATCGAGGGAGATACAGATCAATCCGGGATCGGGCGACCACAAGCATCCCCCCTACATCTCATCGATCCCTTACAAGGGCTACAAGACCTGCAGGCCCACCGCCTCCGCGCGGTCGATGAAACCATCTTTCAACATGATCCATTGCGCATGCTGCGTGCCGTGCGTCTCAAAATGCGTTACCACCTCAACATCGACCTGCACACCCAGGAACTGATCAAGCGCGATGCCCCCCTTTTACCAACCGTAGCCGCCGAGCGCATTCACGATGAACTATACGCCATCCTCGAACCGGGCGGCGCAACTGCACGTCTGCACTTCCTCGATCAACTTGGACTGCTCACCGTCCTCATCCCCGAATTCACAGCCGCCAGGGATATGCGTCAGCCCAATCCGCACTACTGGGACGTACTACAACATTCATTGGAAACCGTTACCGCCCTCGAACAACTTGCCCATACATTAGAAACCTCATCTCCCAATAATGGTCCTATCTCCATTTCCGAAAATATCACGCAAATACAGAATATCTTATATGAGGCGGAACAGCAGGGCATTTTTTCGTTCGCGGCGCTCACAGCTCCACGTATGAAAATGGCCGCGCTGCTGCATGATATCGGAAAGCCGCCCACGTACACTCTTGGAGAGGATGGTGCCGTTCATTTTTATAACCACCCGCAGGTAGCCGTGCCCCTGGTACAGCAGATCATGCGCCGTTTGAGCGCGAGTACGCAGGATCGACGATTGGCGCAACTGGTAGCGGCACATCACATGCGCCCTGGCCAGCTTGGACAGGAAACAATAGTTACACCGCGCGCCATTCGCCGTTATTTCGTCGATCTCGGACCAACCGGCATCCTGGTCGCCATCTTTTCACTGGCCGACCACCTGGCAACATTGGGGCCACTACAGCCATCCGGCGACGCCTGGGAACGACATCTCTCCGTCGTGCGCCTGCTGCTCACCTGCTATATTCGCGAACGCGAGAGCATTCTGCCCCCGCGCCTGCTTTCACCCGAAGAACTCATGCGCCGTCTGAAGCTAGAGCCCGGCCCCATCGTCGGCCAACTGCTCGAAGCCATCGCCGAAGCCCAGGCCGAAGGCACCATTCATTCTAAAGAAGAAGCCCTCTGGTTCGCAGAAGAACAACTCGAACATTCGTAGGGACAAGGGGCGGGGCTGAGTGGACGCGGGGGCCTTGTGCTTGTCCTCTCCGGGGTTGGCGATAAAAAGCATAGTTGACAACCCAGCCCGCATATCGTACCATTACCTGGGTATCTGTGAGAGCTAAATGACGCACGTAAGCAACCCATTTTTCAGTCAGGTTAACAACCTCTTCAGCCCATTGGAGATTGTAGTGAAGTCAATCGCAATATTTTACCAGGGCCGCAAACAAGATACCTCAGATGTTGCTCTCCGCCTCACACGCATTTTACAGCAGCAGGGCTATGAAGTCCGCACCATCGATATACGTGTAGAGGGCGAGGAGACTCCTGATACATCATTAATAGGCTGCGACCTGGTAATAGTACTGGGCGGCGACGGCACTATTCTGCATGCCGCCCGCCTGACCTCCTTTGTCGATATTCCCATCGTCGGAGTGAACTTCGGGCGCGTGGGCTTCTTAACCGAGTTGGAGCCTGACGAACTTGAAACCAAATTGCATTACTATCTGCATCAAGACCAATCCGTCTGGGTTGACAAACGCACGATGCTGCATGCCATCATCAACCAGGATGGACACCAGGAAGAATTTCTGGCCCTCAACGATATTGTGATCGCTCGTGGCCTATTGCCCCGTGTCGTAAAGATACAAATCACTGTAGATGAATACTCATATAGCACTAGCTATGCCGATGGCATTATACTTTCGACAGCTACCGGTTCGACCGCCTACAACATGGCGGTGGGCGGGCCGCTGCTGCACCCCCAGGTGCAGAGCAGCGTTTTGACACCCATCGCGCCACACCTGGCATCCGATCGCTCATTGGTCCTGCAGCCGGAGGCGACGGTAAAACTCCAGATATTTACCGGCTCGCAGAACGGCGTATTCTCGGCAGATGGGCAGATGAACCGCGAGATAATCGACGGCGCAACCGTCATCGTGC
>VBFM01000240.1:0-3006 GCA_005882595.1 Chloroflexota bacterium | reverse complement strand
CATCAAAGATTTCGCGATTATTGATAATCTGCATCTTAGCCTGCACCGTCTATTCAATGTCTTCACAGGCGAGACGGGCGCGGGTAAGTCAATCATTATCGACGCGGTCAGCGCCCTCCTCGGCGGCAAGATCGGCGCCGATTTCGTGCGCGCCGGGTGCGAGCGCGCCACCGTTGAAGGCATCTTCTCCACCGGACCCTTGCCCTCCATTCACACCGATTGGGCGCCATTTGAAGCCTCTTTGCACGCCAATGGCGGGAACGGCGTGCATCACGATTCGCAGTCATTGATCGCCTCTAGCGCCGATGCCGAAAGCGCCGACGCGGGTGTCGCGCTCGCCTCCCTGCTACATGAATACGATATCACTCCGGAAGATGGACAACTCATCCTCTCGCGTGATATCTTCCGCTCTGGCCGCACCGTCGCGCGCATCAATGCCCGCACCGTCTCCCAGCAGGTGCTCCAGCAGGTCGCGAGCTGGCTGGTCGATATTCATGGGCAAAGCGAACACATGAGCCTGCTGCGCCCCGAACAGCACGTCAACTTCCTCGACCGCTACGCCGAACTGCTTCCCCTGCGCGAGCAGCTCAGCGCCAGAGTCACCGAGTGGCGCAATGCCCGGAAAACCCTGTCCTCTCTGCAACAAAATGAAAAAGAACAGGCCCGCCGCGCCGATTTCCTGCGCTACGAGATCGAGGAGATCGAGAAAGCCAACCTCCAACCCGGCGAGGTCGAGGCGCTGGAAGAGGAGCGCAAGGTGCTGAACAACGCGGAACGCCTGCGCGAACTATGCGTCCTGATCTATGGTTCTCTCAAAGGCGGCGATAGAGGCAGTGACGATTTCCAGCCAGCCCTCGACCTGCTCCGACCCGCCCTGCGCGCCATGAGTGAGCTTGCGCGCCTCGACAAGGAACTCTCCGAGTATGAAACCAGCTTCTCAGAGGCCATCTACCAGCTAGAGGATGTCGCCGCCAGCATCAGCAGTTACGAAAGCGATATCGAGGACGACCCGCAGCGCCTGGCCGAAATCGAGGAGCGCCTTGACCTTATTTCCCGCTTGAAACGCAAATACGGCGCGACCATCGAAGAGATATTGCAGCGCGCCGAAGATGATCGCGCCGAACTCGAGACCATCGTCAATCGCGACGAGCTGATCGCCACTCTGCAAAAGCAGGATGTGCAGTTCCGGCGTGACATCGGCCAGCTTGCCACGCAGCTTTCCGCGCGCCGCCGCGAAGCCGCGGGTCGCCTCTCAATCGCCATGGAAGCGCAATTGAACGACCTGAACATGCAGCGCGCCCGCTTCTTCGTCGAACTCCAGCAGCTTCCCGATGAAAACGGCGTTCCGGCCAGCGTCAACGACCAGCTCGAACAGAATTATGCCTGCGACACCACCGGTATTGACCGGGTGCAGTTCTTGATCGCCCCTAACCCCGGCGAACCCTTTAAGCCCTTGACCAAAATCGCATCGGGCGGTGAAACCTCTCGCCTCATGCTGGCTCTGAAGACCATACTCTCGGCTGCCGACGCCACCCCCACCTTGATTTTTGACGAAATCGACGCTGGCATTAGCGGCAGGAGCAGCCAGATCGTGGGAGAAAAGCTGTGGCAACTGACACGCAATCACCAGGTCATCTGCGTAACGCATCTCCCCCAGATTGCCGCATTTGCCGATACACACTACAATGTAAATAAGCAAATCTATAATGAACGCACCGTCACCATTGTGAAGGAACTTCACCCCGAACAACGCGTACGCGAAATCGCGCAGATCATGGGAGGCAACGCCAGCGAGTTCTCCATGAAAAGCGCGGAGGAGATGCTGGCTCGCTCCTACCTCTGGAAAGAGCACTGGACACGCCGCCTGCAAGGGGAGGGAAAGGAACCAAGTAACGCTTGAACAAGAAACTATTAAGCACCGTTCTCTTATTTATGGTCTTTGCCGTCTTTCTCTGGTGGGGAATGGCTCAACTGCTTCATCCCGACCCCGAAAACGTAGGGGAAAGCATCGTCTTTTCGCTGCTGCTGTTGGGCTGCTCCGGCTACGCCCTCGTCTCTATTCTGCTGTTGCCGCGTAAAAAACAACCGTAATTCGGGGGTGAGAAGTGTATGCTTGATGAACCATCGACAGCGCCGTCGGTCATCCGTCTTGCCACTCCCGATGATATAGAGATCATCAACCAACTCGACCAGTTGAGTACTTCTCCGCTGCGCAACATCCCGCGCGATATAGAGAAATACTTCGGCTCGGTCGACCCCACCACCCACGAAAATACGCTCATCTTCCTCGCTCAGGTAGGAGAACACGTCGCTGGCAAGGCCGAACTGATGATCCCCCTCGCTGACATTCTACCCGCTATAGGCTACGTCAAGCGCGTCATCGTCTCCCCCGCCTATCGCAACATGGGGTTGGCGCGTCAATTGATGCAGCACATCATCACCTATGCTCAGACGGAACTCCACCTGGCCGCCATCGACCTGCACGTCTGGGAGCAGAACCTCCCCGCCATCCGCCTTTATGAAACGCTCGGATTCGAGCTGCAGCACCGCGAACTCTACTTCCGCCTGCCCCTCTGAAATGCTGCTTTTCGTAGGGGCCTGCTTCGGGGCTGGTTTCATCGCACCAGCTCTGGCCCCTGCCCACTACTTTTAGCGAGGGTTTTGTGACGAAGCTAGATTACTCTTCGTTCTAAATCTCAGGCCTCGCATGCCTCATCTTATAAGGGGGAGAGGTATTACTGGCTCTTCAGGGGGATTTTTGACTAAAGGTAGGAGATATGCACCAAGATACGGAGAAGCAAACTGTCACGATGCCATACGCTCAATCGGCGGAGCCACTGCGTCACAACACACTATTTAGCCGGTTGATGCCTCACTTCTTCACAGAAGACGTTTCCCCGGATAACTATCCACTTATAGAACTACAGCGGCGAGCGTGCTGGGTTGGACTCGCCCTCATCGCCCAGGCTCTCAATGAGATCGACCGTAAAATCTATTTACCCTACG
>VBFM01000411.1:10269-19497 GCA_005882595.1 Chloroflexota bacterium | reverse complement strand
TAGAGGATTGGTAATCTTTGGCAGTTCTGGCAATGATAATGCTTGTTGGAAAGCATTGGCAAATGCCGAGACAGAGGCGAAACGCTCTTCAGGCTTTTTTGCTAACGCCTGCAGGATGATTGTATCAACGTCTGCTGGGATGCGCGGGTTCACTGTGCTAGGCGGTTTTGGCTCGGCATGCAAATGCATGTACATAACCTGTTCCTGGCGGCCCTGGAACGGCAGAGAGCCGGTAAGTAACTGATAGGTCATAATAGCAAGGGCGTACTGGTCGGAGGCCGCGACAGGTTGACCAATCCATTGCTCAGGAGCCATGTAGGTGGGCGTGCCGCGCGAGGACTGGCTCATACTGGCGCTGGCCGAAGTGAATTTCGCGACACCGAAATCGGCCAGCAGCAGGTCTGGCAATTGTGGATTCGTCTCGTTGCTACGCACCAGAAAGTTAGAGGGTTTGACATCCTGGTGAATGATCTGGTGACGGTGCGCGTAAGCCAGGGCGGAGGCGGCCTGCCGGATAAAGCGCGCTATATCCTGTGGCGTGAGCGTCTGCTTCTCCCCGCGCTGGCGCAGCCATGTAGAGAGCGAGCCTTCCTCGCGATAGGGCATCACCATAAAGGTGAGGGAAGTCGCTTCCATCTCCTGCTCGCCATAGTCGAAGAGGGGCAAAATATAGGGATGGTCGAGCGTGGCGATGGCTCGCACTTCGCGCTGAAAAAGGCGCGCAGCTTGCTTTGCCGTCTCGCTATTGGGATAGGGTGTCGCCTCGGCCCGCGTCACTTTGATGGCTACCTGGCGGCGTATATGTGTATCTTCTCCAAGATATACTTCTCCCATGCCGCCGCTTCCGAGAAGTCGGAGCAGGCGGTAGCGTCCAAGTTGCATTCCTTCGAGTAACATAGGCTTCTCCTAAGCAGAACAATTAGAAATAAGCTTTTTCAAATGAAGCAATTAGAGCATCCACACTTTCAGGTTACTAAACGTCACATCTGTTGGCACTTGATTATTTTCACTTTTAGCGTAAAGCCCTATCTGACCTTCGACAAAAGCGGGAGTGCCTCTATCAACCACACTGGCAACATACTGCTGATTGATAAACACTTCTATTCTACTGCCGATTGCTACGACATCAATCTGATTCAATTGGTTCAGGCCAGTATGAATAAGCGGTGAAAACCCGTCAAGGATAGATTTGTCCATCATAAGGTCGCTATTCGACACGTAACGAATAAGGGTATATGTACTTTCTTTGCATAGACGAAGAAAATACTCAGCTACTCCATTTCGGCGAAATACTACACCACCACAATCACCTTGTAGTATCCTCATATGGACCTCTAAGACAAAATTGCTCAGATTAGTTTTAGTCGCGATGCAAGGAGTAAAATTCCCCATATCGGCTGAGACGTGAAACGTGCCAGCTTTGAATTGGCAAAAAGGCTTCATTTCCCAGCCATTACCCTTACTATTATCTTTCAAGGGGTCATCGTATCGCGGCTGACCAGACACATAGGGATAGAGCGTTGTTGCCGTAGCTTGAGCAGCTAACGTAGCGATTACATTGGTAGCGATTGTATTCATGCGAGCAGTGGCAGCGGTATTGGCCTGAGCAAGGGATGAGGAATACACACTGGCTGTATGACCAGCAATGATCGCATATGAAATGCCAATATTTGCCGCTAAGAGCAGCAATATCAGAAGAGATAAAAGGATGGCGCGGCGACGATTTAAATTTCGCCAGCGATTAACGATACTCTCTAGATAGCCGGAATGAGCTGAGGGAATGCTGGAGAATAAAGCGAGAGGTGCAGGAAGAGGTGTGAATTTTTCGCGCTTACCGCTGTTGATATTGGAAGAGACAGCTTGATGGGCTGCATCGAGAGTGGCAAGGTTGGGTGGAGAGCTAGCTTCTTTATTACTAGCAACATTCATAGGAAAATGCTCTTCCTCACGCTCAAGGATGTCAACTAACGCAACCATAGGTCGGGGGAGATCAGAGGGGATAACTGGTTGTTGCTCTTTGATAGTAATATCCTCGTCCACATTATCCTCATTGGATGTGGTAAGCAAGTCTTTTGAAATACGGACTGCCTGCGTTGGCTCGTATAATAATGCTTGCTGATAGGCATTCGCAAAAGCCGAGACGGTACTAAAGCGATTTTCGGGTTTCTTCTCCAGGGCGGTTAGTATCACCTTATCAATATCAATATAGATATTCGAGTTGAGGATACTGGGGGGTTTAGGTTGAACATTCAAATGCTGATACATGACCTGTTCGGGACGCCCATGAAAGGGGGGGTGTCCTGTTAGGAGTTCGTAGATCATGATAGCAAGAGCATACTGATCTGAGCCAGGCACTGGTTGGCCCATCCATTGTTCAGGAGCCATATAGGTTGACGTGCCGCGAACGCTAAAATTCATGCTGGCAGACACTGAACTGAATTTCGCTACGCCAAAGTCAGCTAGAAGCAAATCGGGACGGTTTGGAGCATCCTTCTTGCTACGTATGAGAAAGTTTGAGGGCTTGATATCCTGGTGTATGATCTGACGATCGTGAGCGTGTTGTAGTGCATCAGCTGCCTGAGCTAAAAAATGTCCGATTTCCTGGGGAAAGAGAATAGAGGTATCTCGGTGTTCATTGAGCCAAGCCACGAAAGAGCCTTCTTTACGGTATGGCATCACTAGATAAGTGAGTGTCATTCCATTGACTTTAGCCTCACCGTAATCGAATAAGGGAAGAATGTGGGGGTGATCAAGTTTTGCGATAACCTTTGCTTCACGTTGAAATAGACGAGCAACTTCTTTAGCAGCAGCATTAGAATAGCCTGAGGCAGTTCGCAACACCTTGATCGCCACTTGCTGTTCAATTCGAGCATCTTCCGCAAGGTAGACTTCTCCCATTCCACCGCTGCCAAGCAAGCGCAATAGATGATAGCGACCAATTTGCTTTCCTTCAAGTGCCATCGTTCCACCTTGTGTAAAATACTTAAAAAGTAATCAACTACACAATTATGAATGTAGCCACAGTATAACACATGCGTTAGGGTCATGGAAGATTAAAACGTCCACACTTTCGCCAGGCGAAACACTACTTCGGTCACATCCCCTTCATCGTCGGCGACAACACCGATCTGGCCGTTGCTGAAGGTGTTGTCGCTTGCACTCGCGACATGTTGCAGGTTGATGTAGAGGTCAAAGGTGTTGCCCTTTGCGACAATGGCCAGCAGGTTTGGCGCGTTCAGAGCCGTATTGATGGCTGCGCTGAAACCGCCGTGCAATGTCCGAACGAAGGTGCGGTTGTTGTAGATATCGAGGCCATAGAGTCCCTTGCGGCTAATGTGGAAGTAGTAGAAGTTGCCCTGTCCACCATTTGCTCGGAAGAGAATGCCACCCTGGTCTCCCCGCGTAATCGTCATCTGAAGCTGGTAGACAAAATCGGTAAAGCTGGTGGCGCTGGCCGTGCAATAGTGGAATTGCCCGGTCTGCGGCATTATGACGTGATAGGCCCCGTCAATAAACTTGCAGCTGCCGATATTGTTATCTACACCCCAGTTGTAGCCATTGTTATTATTCTGCAAGGGATCATTCAGCGCCAGCGTGCCACTATTGGGTGGATAGGGGTTCTGCGTTGCCCCTGCCGCAGCCGTTGCGGTCGCATTGATATTGGGAGTAGGAGTCGCGGCAGGTGTATGCCCAGTTCCAGGTGCTACGGTCGCACTTTGACCAACAGGTGGGGATGTGCTAGTGCCACCGGTGGCTGGATGGTTGAGACTGAGCAGGAACGGCAGGCTGCTCACGCCCAGGGCAACGACGAGGATGGCCAGGAAGGTCACACTGCACCGGAGGCCATTCCTGCTGGCAGCGACGTTTAGATTAAAGCCGCGTCCCTTGCCTGCTGCCTGGCTCTGGCCTCCATACTGGCTGAATGGCTGCACAGGCGCGGGTGTACTCGTCACTGGTGGGAGGGAGGGATGCTGTTTATCTGCTGATAGAGTTGGAAAGTCTACTCGATTTCCGCTTTGCATGTCGAAGCTATCGATCGTTGCGTAAGAGTCATTGATTTGCGATCCAGCAGGTTGCAGCGCATCCTGGAAAGCGCGGGCAAACGCGGAGATGCTCGGGTAGCGCGCTTCTGGCTGTTTAGCAAGCGCACGACGCAAAACTGCATCGAGCGCGGCAGGAACCTGCGGATTGAATCTGCTGGGTAGTTCTGGCTGCTCCTGGAGGTGCTGGTACATTAACTGCTCAAGCGTCCCCCGGAACGGTGGGCGACCAGTCAGCAATTCATACGCCATTGCTGCCAGCATGTATTGATCGGTGGCCGGAACCGGATGCCCGCGCCACTGTTCTGGCGACATATAGAGCGGCGAACCGGCGACTGTCAGACTGACGCTGGAACTCGAGTCGCTCAGGCGGGCCAGGCCAAAATCCGCCAGCAGTACATCGGGACGATTGGGGTTATCTTTCTGCACCCGTATGAGAAAGTTCGAGGGCTTCACATCGCGGTGAATGATCTGCTGGTCATGCGCGTACTGGAGCGCGTCAGCCGCCTGTTGTATGATGTGCGCCACATCAGAGGGCGCGAGTGATGGAGCATTACTGCGCTGTTTCAACCACGTCGCCAGTGAGCCATCCCGACCATAGGGCATAACCATATAAGGCAACAACAGCCCGCTCATGGTGCCTTCTCCATAGTCAAACAGGGGAAGTATGTATGGATGATTGAGTCTGGCGATGGTCTGCATCTCGCGCTGAAAGCGTCGCACCGCATCGCTGGCGGCATCAGTGCCAGCCCGCAGGGCAACATCACTGCGTATGACTTTGATGGCGACCTGGCGGGCGATACCCGTATCTTCCGCCAGGTATACTTCACCCATTCCTCCACTACCCAGGAGGCTCACAAGACGATAACGGCCAAGTTGTTGTCCTTCGAGCGGCATGGCTTCACCTTTTTTACAGTGACCAGGGAGGATAATGCCAAATATGAATGCGAGGATACTATAGCACATGTGTTGAGGGGTTGCATAGGCGACTGCCAGGGCGACCGCGAGGGCCGCCCGTACAATATCATGTATAAATGATTGCTCGTTTCATCGTATACTGTGCGGTATCCCAGTTAAGCAGACCCGCGAATGCAGTTTTGAACGCATCGAGGTCACGGTGCAGCACCTGTTCATCTGGCAGCTCGGTGTCTTTCCAGATGAGCGAAATGATGATCTTTGAGGGGTCGTTTTCCTCTTCAAAGATGTAGCGCTGCATAGTACCATGAAAGAGGTGTTGTTGCTGCTCTAGCATGAGGTGGAACTTCTCCATCAAGGGTTCTTGCTGGTCTGGGAGCGCCTGAACATGAATGTCCAGCCCGCGCACTTTTGCGCCTGCACGATATACACGCCAGGGAGGAGGGTTGACGCGAGTGCGGCCCGTGGGCTTTGCCTTAAATTCCTCAACGGCTTTTTCCGGTATGATGTACACGCCGCTTACCATTTCGGCAACCAGGCGCTTCTCTCGGATGTACTCGTAGACGGTATAATACGAGACGCCAAGCCGTTGTGCCGCCTCGTTGGTTGTGAGAAAATTCCGTCTATTCGAGCCGCTGTTCTCTTTCATATTTTCTCTTGTTCCGACTGCCAACGCACTGCGTGCTAGCTGCGCTCAGGCAAACTGCAAGGAGTGCGCTTCGCTCAGGCAGTCGGAAAGGTAGTATTCGCATAGTATATGAACATTTGTCATTTTATGTAAAGTACACATTTTTATTAGCCATTATTGAAAATGACATATAACACCTGCTATAATTATGCTATCGGCATATCTACACGAAACCGAAAGTGAATCATGCCGGGCAAAGGAAGCATCTTTATGTCTAATAATCCATACTCTTCACCTCAATGGGAACAACATCATATTCTGCCTCATGCATATACGTTTCATCCCTATGATGAAAACGAAGTCACTCGTTTGTTGCTGCGACATCGCCAGTTGAGCGAGTGTATGGGAGGCATCTTGCCAGCATCACTAGACCTCACGCAGGTGAAGCGCGTGCTGGATGCCAATTGCGGCGTAGGTGGATGGGTCTACGATCTGGCATGGCGTTATCCATCTATGCAGGTCATGGGTTTCGATGGTGACTCCTTTTTTGTGGAGCAGGCGCAGGCGTTCGTGGCTGGATTGGGCAACGCGGTGGTCATAGAACAAGATATTCATCACTTATCGGATGAGGTGCTTCCTCCCGCCTCATTCGACGTGGTGCATGCGCGCTTTCTGGTGAGTGATGTCCTGCCGCAAGAGTACCCGGCGGTTATACCCTCCCTGGTGCGCTTATGCCGCGCGGGAGGCATGTTTGTATGGGAGGAGATCGAGTTTCCCATCACCAACAGCCGGGCCTGTCAACAGATATTTACGGTGGTGCAGAATGGATTGAAGGCACTTGGGCGGGCCTTTGTCCCCGGTCATGCCCTGGGAATTACTGTCTTGATGGGCAGCTGGCTAAGGGCCTCAGGGTGCAAAATTGTAGTGGATAAGGCGTACTCAATCGATGTATCCGCCGGAACAAAAGGGCATGAGGCTTTCGCGCGGCAAATGTGGGTCTTTGGCAAGCAGATTTCGTCACTGTTGCTAGAATCACATGTGACGACCGCCGAAGCCTTTGAAGAGTTGTGTAAGCAAGCCCAGCAAGAGATAGTCAACGCCGGATTTTGCGGCATATGTTATTTGAGGACGCTGGTGGGAGTTCGATAAGGGGCGTAGGGGCTCATAAGCATTCAGAAACGCCGGTAGCGCTGCGGACTCGTCTGAATGCAAGGAGGAAGTATATTTAGACAAAGCGTCGCGCGAGGCGCATTATGAGGGGATGGTAGGTGCGTTCGTAGTTGCCAGCAAAGCGTACCACTCTTCCGCCCCAGCCACTTTTGAAACGATAGACACCGGCCATCGCTTCATGCTCGTCGTCGGTCTCTGGAATGCCCCAGAAGTCATAGGTAGACGCGCCCTGGCTCCTGGCCCAGCGGATCGCCTCCCATTGCAACAGGTAGTTGGGCATCAGGTTGCGGTGTTCATTACTCGAGGCCCCATAGAGGTAGATCGCCTGCCTGGCCATGCAGCCTACGAAGATACCGGCCAGCAATTGCCCTTCGTACTCGGCCAGGAAGAGCTGCGCCTGGTTGAGCGGCACAAAGATTTGCCACGCGCGCCAGTAATAATCAAAGGCATGAATACCGAAGTGGTCACGTATACCCGTGGTTTGCAGTAAGGCGTACCAGGCTCGCACATCTTCAATCGTCCGGGCTGCGCGCACCTGGACGCCCTTGCGACCCGCCAGGCGGATATTGTATCGCCACTTCTCCTTCATGCCAGCAAGCAGGGCATCCTCGCCGGGAGAGAGGTCAAGCAAAATGGTGCGTATAGGCTGGACAGGACGCACAGGATGAAAGCCCAGAGCAGCCAGGCACGAGCGTGCCTCGTCGCTTCCTGCACCATCAATTTCCTGCGGCAATTCAATGTGAAGCGCGATGGCTCCTTGCTTGCGCAGAAGCGGGTTCAGTTGCGAAAGAAATAGATCACGTGCCAGGGCGGGGGCAAGCCCACGCCCGTACCCTGCTACGAAGTGGTCGCCCGCGTGCCAGTTCAGTACAGGCCCGCGGGGAATATAGGCCAGGTGCCCCAGGCGTGGAGGAATGTGTGCGGGTGACCGGCGCAGGACTTGCGCCGCAGCGACTATCTCCTGTTGTTCCATATCCCAGAGCGCCAGGCGCAGTGGATGCCAGCCCACGCCAGCCTTTAGTTCGCCCCATCCCCAACTCTGCAAAAAGTGTCCCCAGGGATGGGTTGATACGAATGCATCCCACTCTTCACGTTGTGAAGCGGCACGAAGAAGATAGCGGTGCTGCACGAAATTTACTCCTATGATACAATACTTACTGAATCAAACGAAGTAGTTGGGGTGCAGGGTACCTTGAAAGCCATCCTGCCAAGGAAGTACCCGTATCCCTGTTTCATATCCTCTTAACAAACAGGAGGCTACCCGTGAATATTGTAATACTTGGAAGCGGGCGTGTAGGCGCGACGCTGGCAGGCATGTTGGATAAAGCCGGACACAGCGTCTCGGTTATCGACTTCAGCAGCGACGCATTTCAACGCCTGAGTCCTGATTTTAGAGGCGCAACGTTTGTCGGTAATGGAGTTGACGAAGACGTACTCATTCGTGCTGGCATTAAAGAAGCCGATGTCTTTGTTGCCGTGACTAATGGTGATAACCGCAACATCATGGCGAGTCAGATTGCCAAAGAAATATTTCGTGTGAAAAAGGTTGTTTGTAGAATCTACGACCCCATCCGTGAGCAGACCTATCGCGAACTTGGGCTGGGGACATTCTGTCCAACCACCCTCGGAGCGCAAATGATCTTTGACACCATCACCGACAAGAAGCAGAAATAGAGGGAGCGCTATGTATATCATCATCGGAGGTGGTGGCGATATTGGCTACTACCTCACAAAAAACCTGCTCAATCATGGACATGAAGTGCTTTTACTTGAGAAGGGAGCTTCTCGTTATCAGACGCTCAGTGAAGAACTGGGACCTGCCGTGGTACGCGGAGATGCCTGTGAAGCCAGGACAATGGAAGAGGTCGGAGCGAGCCGCGCGGATGTGATTATTGCCGTTACCGGCGACGACGAAGATAACCTGGTGATATGCCAGGTCGCCAAGAAACGCTTCAAAGTCGGGCGCACAATCGCGCGTTTGAACAACCCTAAGCATAGCGAGGTATTTCAAAAACTGGGGATTGATGTCACTGTCAGCCCGACCAGGTCTATTTTGTCGCTGATCGAGGCTGAACTGCCCAGTTCCCGCTTCGTCCAGCTCATGACATTGAAAAAAGCAGGCCTGGAGATTATTGAGATTCGTGTCCCGCCGGATTCTCCAATGGTCGACAGACCCTTACGCGATACCAATTTGCCACGCAGTAGCAACATCGTCCTTATTATTAGAGAAAAGCAATCTATCTTCCCTACAGCAGAGACGCCGATTTACGCCAATGATGATATCTTCGCGCTTGTTAATCGCGAAGGGGAAGAGGCTCTACACAAGGCATTCGGCATAATTGAATAGTCCCCACACCCTTCCAGGGCGAGGGCAAGGCTTGCCCTGGAAGTCGATCACGGTGTGGTAGTATCATCGCCATCGCTATGGGCTTCCCGGTCTGGCACGAGATGCAGGATGTCCGAGGAGGGCGCAAT
>VBFM01000411.1:6147-10024 GCA_005882595.1 Chloroflexota bacterium | reverse complement strand
ACGACCCAGAATGCAGCCACGACAGGAGTAGCAAGCAAGGCTCCAAATGCGCCGAAGAGTTGTCCCCCCACTATCAGCGCCAGGATCGAGGCCACAGGATGCAGTCCCACCGCGTGTCCCATGATACGGGGTCCCAGAATATTGCTTTCAATCATCTGAACTATGACAAAGTAGATAGCAATTTCGTATGTGCGCGGAAAAGGGGTTGGCAAGAGCAGCGAAATGAGTATGGCGGGAATAGAAGCCAGTGCAGGCCCTACCATTGGAATGGTTTCAAAGAGGAAAGCCAGCACACCTATGATGAGTGCAAATTGGTTCAATCCCAGGAAGAAGCAACCGAAGCCGGCCAGTACGCCGATAATAGCAGCCAGGGACAACTGACCGCGAATATACCTGCCCACCACGCGATTAAGCGCATCCTCAAATAAGAGTACATGCGGTTTGGTTCGTTCAGTAGCCAGGCCCACAAGACTGTCACGCACGCGCTTCCCATCCAGCGTCAGGTAGAAGCTCAGCACCATTACAAGCAGCACATTGACGATCACATCCGTCACAATCAGCACAATACTTACCAGGTTGCTTGCAAGAGATAGAGCTAAGGACTGAGCTTGATCTGAAATAGTCGAGATCGCCTTGCTGATTGAGGCCTGTGGAACGCCCTGCTTGAGTAGCCAATCTTGTAGGGTAGAATAGGTGTTTGGCAGTGACTTAACATAGCCGGGCAGGTTGTTGGAAAAGTAATTGATCTGCTGGATGAGCGAGAAGATCAGGGCATAGCACAGCATGCCTACTCCTGCCAGCACTACGATGTAAACCAGCACGGCTGCCAGCACACGCGGGATATATCTGTTCAGGAAATTTACCAGGGGGGTGACCAGAAACGCCACGGCCATAGAAAGTAAGAGCAGCACGATGGCATGCACGAACATACCCATAATCGAGAAGGCCGCCCACAACAGAATGCCAATACAGATGCATACAATCAGAATATCGCGTATCCGCGGCCAATCTATTTTTCGCATTTAGTTTGCCTCGCGCTTCTCAAACGGTGCATCCCTGGTTCAGCTTCCAGGCGACCGCAAAGGCAGGAAAGGACGCCCAACCGTATAGGTTAGGGTGGGGGCAGAGCCGCCGCCCTGGAGTCGTAGATAGTTCTTTCCATTGTGTCAGGTTTCTGCAAAAAGAACAAGGTGTCTTCGTTCTCTTGTCTTAGAAAACGTACTGGCTACCAGGTAGTGACGGATGCGCCGCAACTTTTTTTCGGGAAGCAACGTCCTATATTTAGGAACCGTTTTCATATCTCCCATCTCCCAGGCAAGCAAACGAACTGGTCTTTATCCCGTCTGCCAACGTACTGTGTGCGGGCGGACCATAAGAACTGATACTTGCTTGTACATGAATATATTACCTGTTTTCGACACGTTTTAACAGGGTGATGAGACTCAACCACTTGGGTGATATGGTTAACTTTGCCAATTTTCTTCGTTTGTATAATATGCCTGAGAACAAATAACAAATGAAATGAAGAGGATATGCCTGTGGATGTTTACGCTCTATCAACACCGACACAAATGATCCTGGCCTGGACTCTCCTTGGCATACTGCTCACCTGGCTAGGAGTCTTCGCAGAAATGGCATTTCGCTTGCGTCCGTTTGAACACATTGAGACGGATGATGTACCAACCCCACCGGGATCATTCCCTATTATCTCTGTACAGGCGGCGCATCCTCAACAGAATCTGGCGTCAGTAAGCGCGCATGTGGCTAGCACGTATACCTCAGTCACCAACACGGAAACAACCAGGGATGTGGGAGCTACTTCGAGGCTTTAATACTTTTTATTTCTCAGCTACCGCTTTGCCCTGGTGCAGGGACAAACGTCCCGTTCGAATTGAGAAAAACAAAGTGCGTATCCTGCACATTGATGATCATATCTAATTTGCCATCTCCGTTGACATCTTTAAATGTGAGGGTAACAGGTGTCAGGTCCTGGCCGGGGCCAATCAACATAGGCCCATTGTATATCTTCGATTTGGAGGAATCACCCCCGGGTATCTCAATCACTACCACATGACGATTCAGGTTCATCGCAATAAAATGACTGGGAGAGGTTGAGGAATCGTTGTGACCAACGACAGCATCGGTTTGATAGGTGCGCGGACGGCCATAATGCCAGTCATCCTGCGTTACCTGCCACCAGCTACTCAGCGCGCTAAAGGTGAGCCATCCAATTATCATGATGAACATGGCCAGCCCCACAAAGACTAACCAGTGAAAGCGTACTCTCCCCCTAGGGGCTAAAAGACCACTGGTGCGGTGCGGAGTCTGCTCGTCCTCGCTATAGGGTGCGCGCTGCCGGTTTCCCTGCACCGCCGGAATACTGGTCTGGGTCGCGGTACGCCTGGGCGGGATACTATGGCGCTCCTGGCCGTTTTTTTGAGACGCGGAGAAATGCGCATCAGCTAGCTTGCGCCCCGATTCTGCTCGCACATCAGCATGTGGCACGTAGCGACGCGAACTGGAGGGTAATCGACCAGGCCAGGAATCTTCGAACCCTCCCTCATTGATCATATCTTCATCTGTGATGGGCGCCGGCTGAGCAGAAGTGCGCCTGGCACGCTGCATGCGAATTTCATCCATGGAATCACCAACTTCCTTCGCCTCGAAGCGCATATTTTCCCTATTTAGAATTTTCGTTCTATAAAAAGAATTGTATACTGAGTTAGAACAAAAGTCAAGCTTATTTCGAGGCAATTTGGTACAAAAGTACTAAAATCGGTGTCATTGCGTTTGCAAGCAATCCTGACTATACTTATTCCAGGAGAAACATAACGTACCATCGTAGGGACAAGGGGCAGGGCTGAGTGGATGCAGGGGCCTTGTGCTTGTCCTGGTGGGAACTGGTTCTGCATTGGTGGGTATTCAACAGGATGAGGACAAGCACAAGGCCCCCGCATCCACCCTACACGGCCCCTTGTCCCTACGCAGCCGTTTGGGGAGGACGAGGACAAGCACAAGGCCCCCGCATCCACCCAACGCCGCCCCTTGTCCCTACGCATCCGTTTGGGAGGATAGATATTCCGCCTGGGGAGATAGATATTCCGTCTGGGGAGATAGATCTATAGGAGAAATGCAAGATGACGCTAGCTATAACCAATGGAACTATGATTGATGGGCGCGGCAGTGATCCACAGGATGGCATGACTTTGCTCATAGAGGGGGAGCGCATTAGCGCGCTGGGACGCGGCGTTCCGATTCCCCGCGATGCCAGTGTGATCTGTGCTGCGCCAGCTGGTAACAACGCCCTCACTGCGCTTGCTGGAGGCCATTCCGCGCATGCGAGTAACGTTGGAGGCAGGCGTGACGGCGGTGCGCGATGCAGCGGGTGCGCCCGCGGGTCTGAAGATAGCAGTAGAACGCGGGATTGTGATAGGGCCGCGCATGCAGGTGGCAGTTTCGATGATCTCTCAGACGGGCGGGCATGGCGATGGTTTTTACCCATGCTGCGTCGATCTTGGACTCTTCGGTATCCGTTTCTACGATGTGCCGGGCGGCGTGGCTGATGGCGTTGAGGAGGTACGCAAGGCCACACGTGAAATCTTGCGCGCGGGAGCGGACTGGATCAAACTGGCGACAAGCGGCGGTGTGCTTTCAACCTCTGACTCGCCCAAATCATCGCAGTTGACGGTTGAGGAGATTGCTGCCGCCGTCTATGAAGCCGAAGCGCAGGATAAACGCTGTATGGCGCACGCGCAAGGCTCGCAGGGCATTAAAAACGCGCTGCTGGCCGGGATTACTTCTATCGAACATGGGGTATATCTGACCGATGAGCTACTCGATATGATGATCGACAGGCAAGTTTATCTTGTGCCTACGC
>VBFM01000411.1:0-6123 GCA_005882595.1 Chloroflexota bacterium | reverse complement strand
CTGGTTGCGCCGTTGTCGGTGGTTGAATTTGGCAAGGAACATCCAGACATCCTTCCACCTATGATGGCGGCGAAGGCGGTCTCTGTCATAGAGGCACATCAACGGAGTTTCCGGAGTGCCGTGGAAGCGGGTGTAAAAATAGCGATGGGTACCGATTCGGGTGTTGGTCGCCACGGGGCAAATGGCCGCGAATTACAGTTGATGGTCGAAAACGGCATGACTCCAATGCAGGCTCTTGTAGCCAGTACATCGAGCGCCGCGCAACTGCTGCATCTCGATTCCCAACTGGGAACGCTCGAGGTAGGCAAACTCGCGGATGTCATCGTCGTTAAGGGTAATGTGCTGGATGATATCAGCGTTATTGCGCATCCCGACAACGTGAAGCTGGTGCTCAAGGGAGGACAAGAGATGAAAAATAGGCTCATCAAGGATTGAATCTGGTTACAACGCATTCCTATCCTCCTCGTATATATCCATAGAGAGCAATGAAGCGTGTGTTGGTCGACGAGGCTCTCAGAGCGCATGAAATAAAGTGCGGCCAACGCTTGATAACGAGGAGACACAGAAAAAATGTCGGGAAACCGAGGGTGTATATTCAATTCGTTACTGTTCCTGGTGATTGTCTTTGTGCCATTGCTGGGGCACATCATTGCCACCATCATGGTGTTTGAAGACGATCACTCGTTTGCCGGTACGGTGTTCTGGCTGGCTTTGATCTGGCTAGTACCGTTCCTGGGTACGCTGCTATACCTGCTGTTTGGTCAGCGTCGCCGTCGTGTGATGTTCGGTCAGCCCAATTACGGATATTACCAGTACGAGCGTCAGCCTCAGCAGAGGTGGTAAAAGACACGTTCTGTGAAGTAAAGACCCAACCGTTCGCCAGGTTGTACCCCGGTGAACGGTTGGGTCTTTACTTCACAGGCCAAAAATATGGAAGGTTATCAGGTACATTCCAATTAAACTGGCGATAGTAGGCAGGGTCCTTGCGCAGCAGATTAGATTTGTGTGAAACATGCAGGCGCTCATCTCCCAACCACCAGGGAAAGCATATTTCGTACGGGTTGATTTCATAGGAAGGCAGGTTATTGCGGTAGCCTCGCTCCTGCCACGTTTTAATCATGATGTTGACGTATAACTTTAAGGCATTTTCGTAGCCTCTCCACATCTTTACCGCGGGATGATTCGCCCAGGCCCCAACGTAATCCGGCGTGGAGAGTATCCTGAGAATTTGTACTCCCTCTACTCTCTGTTTTCCAAGCCGTCTAAAGTCAAGCACAGTTGCTGCATCCTCAAATGTGGCATAAGGCAGAAACGTCTGCATGATAGGCTTTTCCTCTTGAAAGCAGTATCGTTACACCCGTATTGCCACAATCAGATCAGGTAATAACTTCTCTACATTGGGTGAACCCAGGCCTGTGATGGGGTCCCAACCTTGCGAAGCGGAATAGCCCGGCACGAACTTACCATCCACAACGGTGGTGTTATTGCCCATGGTGATATCGTGAAAATCTTGCGTATATGTGCGGGAAGCGGCCAGCTTGTAGAGGGCGGCATTGATAAAGCCGAGCGAATGACCCGCCATCTGATTGGCTATGGCCATAATTGCAGCCCAGAGCGGGGCGCTGGCGCTGGTGCCACCTCCAAGCTCCCAGCCACCCACATAGATGGCTAAACCGGTATGAGGATCGGCATCAGCCGCGACGTCAGGCACACCACGCCGGTGGTTGAGCTCTTTCAGCACGTTAGAGGGCAATACCTGTTGATAGGAGGGCGTTGGAAAGAATGTGCTAAAGCCGCCGCCGCTCATGCTCCATCCAGTTTCGACAAACGAGTTGGCGCCCCCGGCACGTTTCAGACTGGTGCCACCAACACTCGTCACCCAGGGATCATCGGTAGGAAAGCTGGTTGTCGGTGTGGTCGAGAGGGTAGTAGCATTCAAATCGGTGTAATCAGTGGCGCCATTATCGCCCGACGAAGCGAGGAAGGTAATACCTTGTTTGGTTGTCGCCTGCTCGAAGAATGAATCCCACGCATGCACTTGCTGTTGTCCCGCGCTGCCATTTAAGGTAACTTCGGACGCACCCCAGCTTTGCGAGATGATGCTGCCAAGATGGTTGTTGACGGCATACTGCTCCAATTTGAGGAATTCGGGTAGGCCAATCGTGCCCTCGGTCTCTGAGACGGGGCTGGTCAAGACGACGATGTTCGCGCCGGGAGCAATGGCATGAATGAGCTGCACATCCAGTTCTGTCTCGCCCGCCCAGCCAGTCATATTTTTATCGGCAAAATTAAAAGGTTTTGCGCCAAGCGGGGCAAGTACTTTGACCGTAATCGGCGGCAAACCAAACTCTTGATCAAATATGTCCATATCGTGCTGCAAAGTGGGACTACCAAATGAGACAATATCGACGACCGTCTGTCCCTTGCCAGTATAGCCATGCTGCAACAACGAATCGACCCCGTAGGCTACGCGCAAAGAGTGAGGCGTCTGGCAGTTCGCATTGCGCGTAATATCAGGCGGGCAGGTTAATGGTGAGGCATCGGCAGCTTGCGTAGATGTGTCAGCAGAGCCACTGGACGACAAAGGGGTGCAGGCGGTAAGCAGCATGCAGAGTAGTAGTAGAACAGGTATCGAACGTTTTGCGGTTAGCATAGTCACCTCTTGTGCTTTTCATGCAGATGATATAAGGTAGGTCAGACAATCATAGCAATGTGATTGTTTTTTTACTTGATACTCTATGTATTTTAATGGGAGGTTGCCATATGATACAACAAAATCTGACAGCAAATTATGACTCCTCTGTACATATTTCTGATTTTTCACTGATCGAGAAGCTGGGAGATAGCGCGCTCCTGGGCAAATGGTTTGTCTTCCTCAAAGCTGACTGGCCCCGGCGTTCAGGCATGGAACGATTGCTGGCAGTCTCCGGATTGTCTGGCGCCGCGAAGCCAGCTATATTCTTTCGAGGCGGAGAAGAACTCTCGCTGCCCGGTGTGACTATCTCACCTATCGCGCTGCCGCGATCTGAACTGGTTTCGCTCACCAGCGACAAGACTTTGTACCGGGCCCATCATGATACGGTACGCCTACTGATTGCTGCTCCACAGCACCGGCAGCCAGCAGGCGCAAAATTGACGCTGCACCTCAGTTTGAGCGGTAATGCCTACGCGGATTATCCGCTGACATTGGACGAATATGGCATGTACCTCTGGTCTCTAACAGGCTTGCCGGAGGGCGTGTACGAGGCAACATTGGACGGATTTGAAGCGGCAGCCTCCTTTGAAATCGCGGAGTACCGCCTGGCTCCCCTTCACGCGGAACTGGTCCAACAGCAATTGAGCGGGGAAACGCTGCGCTATACGCTGGCCATTAGCGCATTTGGACAACCGTATACCGGTTCGATTGAGGCGGAGTTGCAGGAGCGAGGACAACGTACCGGTGGACGTGAGGAGCTACACTGTGACCGCGAGGGTAAATGCAGGGGTATCGCTAAACTCACCGGAGCAGGGCCTTACACACTGAACATCTTCGCCGGAGATCGCACCGCGAGCATAGCCTTAAAAGGCTCAGAGCAGGAGCGGCGTGAGACACTGACTATCAGCGAATTGGGCGAAGTGCGCGAGATCAGCCTGCTGCCGCTCCCACAGTCGAATGTCTGCAGGGGTATCTACATCGCCCGTGGAGGAAGCAACAACGCCCCATTCACGGTGCAGCGAGTTGTCGGCAGCGAGGTGGAAATCACGCCGCGCGTAGAGGTTGAGTTTCTCAATGCGGTCGTGGTCGATCCAACGCGTGGAACGAACGAAGAACACGTTTTCGAACACCTGCCAGCGGGACAGGGTGTCCGGCTGCCCATTCCTGCACCATACGGCGTCGTCCTGCTCGGTGCATTTATCGACGGCCAGGCATGGGAGGGCTGGTGCGGGGTTCTGCGCCCCAGCGAACTGCAATTGCAATGTGAGGCGCCCAAAGAGGCAAAACCTGGGTCGCGCATCACCGTGAAGCTCAAAACGGGCAAGGCGGATAGGATTGTGCCGGTGCAGTTGATTGTGAAAGACGCGCGCTTAATTGCCGAGAGTGATCCACAGGTAGAACTGGCAGCATGTATCAAGCATAATCTGGAAGACTGGCGTAAGCAGTCAGGAACAGGCACGGTTGAGCGACAACTGGCAGATTACCGGCAGGCCTACATGCCTCTGCGTCCCCATGTCATGAGGGCGATGGCTATGCCTCTTTCCAGCATGCCAGTTCCTACCACTCCCTCTATTCCCACCGGCTCACCCAGAATGGCGATAGACGGCCAGAGTCAGCTAGCGGCTACGCCGGCAAAGACTATCACAGGCCAACAGGAACAGCGTAGAGCGGCTGGGCCATCGCGGGCAACACTGGCAGACATTCGCCTGGCATTCCCTGAAATTATCTATAACGAAATCGTGAAGGTGCAGGGAGAAACATCCGTCGAGGTCAAGCTGGGCGATAGCATTACGCGCTACAGCATCGAAGCTTTCGCGCTTTCGCCTGAGACGCAGGACTGGCAGCGCGTTGAGACAACGGTCGATGCCTTGCAACCTGTCTACGGGGAACTGTCTGTCTCCCCCTTTGTCTTCCCTGGCGACCCGGTTATGGGCCGACTGCACGTCGGGGCGGCATCCGGTGGCGCCATCGCGGAGGTACGGCATGATAACGAAGTGCTCCCCCTGTTCCATGAAGATGGCAGCGAAGTCACTCCCGGACTGCCCATTCCCTCCGGATCGGTTGTGCTTTTTCCCGTGCGTCCAGGCGTGATTACCTCATCGGTGCGTGATGCGCGCAAGGGCGGCATCGATGTCAGCGAGCGCTACGTCACGGAACCAGGCCAGCTTCGTCACATTGCGCGCCGCCTGCGCCTGCTCACGCCTGGAGATGAAGTTACGATGAGGGAACCGCGCGTGCTGGATCTGAAACCCATGCCTGGTCTTGATCGGCCATTCCAAATGTTTGTAGAAGGAGCCGTCAATTACCCCTTCGGTTGTATTGAACAAACGTCGTGCAAAATACTGGCTATGTTTACCGGGTATATCACCAACCTGGAAGACGCGGAAATTGCCAGGAAGTCGGCACCTATCCGTCCTGTCAACGCACTGCGTGCTGGCTACGCCCAGACAGGACGAAAGGAGTATGAGGCTGCGATTCCCGCCTGGCACAAGCGTCTTCAAAGCATGTCTCTGCCGACCGGCGGCTTCACGATGTACCCACCGGAGGAAGGCGGGGCAAACACTCCTGACACGCATTATGCTCCCCAGGGCGTCAAACACCTGCTGAATTTGCCTACTGCCGAGCACTCAGGTATCCGGCAAAAAGCCATCCTGGATATCCTCAATGACATTACTTCATTGGCAAGAAAAGCGGCAGCTTTCTACAAGATTGATCTCCCGCCGAAAGACATTGCCGATTGTCACGCGGCCTACCAGGTGATGACGCATAGCAATGCACAGAGGGAACGAGACAAAGCGGCTGCCTTTGCCCGCGAGCAACTACAGGAACACAACGGTCAAACTTATGTCGAGGTAGCCAGCGGAGCTTCAGCTCACAATTTGTATGGAACAGCCGTTGCGAGACGACAGGAAACCGCCTATGCCGCGGCTACCCTGCTGGCTGCCGGATATGCAGCTGACCTGCCGAAGGCCATCGCCGCCACCAATTACCTCACCGGCCAGTTGAACGCTGACGGGCGGCTCTACAGTACCATTGATACGGCAGCATCCCTGGCCCTGCTGCTGGGCCTGCGCTCAGCAGGGGTAGTGACCACTGCTGATGGGGGACTGGTAGAGGTCAATGGGCAGCAGATGAAACTGGCAGATGTGCTCGCTTCTAGCGAAAAAGTTGAAGCGCTTCGTTGTATTGAAGGAGTGGTGGCTGTCGAAGTAACGACAGAGGTAATTGAAGATTGGCGCACTTTCAAAAGTGTCCTGCCTGTCGAAGTGCGATTGGAATGCAATGGGCGCGCCCAGAAGAGCTTCAAGGCCGGTGATGCGCTGGACCTGGTGATCAGTGTCCCGCGCTACGAGCCAGGCCTGATTGCACATATCTGCCTTCCCGAGGCGTTGGCGCGTATTGTTGGCGGAGGCCAGGTCAAACGTTTC
>VBFM01000410.1:0-10524 GCA_005882595.1 Chloroflexota bacterium | reverse complement strand
AGACGTTGAGACCGATGCGGGTATTGTTGCGCGTCAGGTTGACCGAATCTTGCACGGCCTTTTGTATGTCAGGAGAGAGGTCCTGCAAGCGCCCGAGATGGCGCAGGCGGACCCCTTCTCGATGCAGTTTCTCGATATCGGTGCGGATGGTCTCCCAGAAGAGACGCATCAGCCCTTCCACTTCGGTGCGTGGCCGCCCCCAGTTTTCGGTTGAGAAGGCGTATACGCTCAGCATGTCTATATGTTCGTTAACGGCGCATTCGAGTACACGTCTAAGCGCATTGACGCCTGCCTTATGTCCGGCGATGCGCGGTAGGTGACGCTTGTTGGCCCAGCGCCCGTTGCCATCCATAATGATGGCGAGGTGACGGACGCCTGGCGTTTGTTCTGATACGGGTTCGGGCTGTTCTATGGTAACGGATTGCGACTGCGTAGTCCTATTTCCCTTTGAAGAAGAGAAATAGTTTTGAAGCCTGGTCAAAGTTAGACCTCCAGAATCTCCAGTTCCTTTGATTTCCCGACCTTGTCCATCTCATCGATGAAGCGGTCGGTGAGCTTTTGTAACCGTTCGGCGTTACGTTTCAGCTCATCCTCGGAAATCTCTTTCTTTTTCTCACGATCACGCAACTTATCGTGGGCATCACGGCGAATGTTGCGAATGGCAACTTTGTGCTCATCTAGTTTCTTGTGGAGGGTCTTGACCATATCACGACGACGCTCTTCGTTGAGCGGGGGTATTGCCAGGCGAATGACCTGCCCATCATTGTTGGGATTGATGCCGAGATCAGATTTCTGGATAGCCTTTTCGATATCAACCAGTAATTTACGGTCCCAGGGTTGAATAACCAGCAAGCGCGCTTCCGCAACGGAAATTGACGCGACCTGGTTAATCGGCGTGGGCGTGCCATAATAATCCACGGTAATACGTTCGACCAATGATGCATTGGCCCGGCCAGTGCGGATCGAGGTAATGTCCTGTTTTAAGACCTCGACTGCTTTTTGCATACGTCGCTCGGCATCCCCGAATATATCGTCTGTCATAGCAATGCTCCCTTCGTACCGGCGCAATGAAGCGCGCCCTGTTTCTGCTTTAGAAGGCCCTATCAAAACAACGGCAAGGCCCTCAATTTGGCTTCAACGACTGACACTCCACTCCGAGTCTTCCATATCATGGACCAGCGTTCCTCGCTTTTTGCCGCGCATGATGGCTTCCAGGGCGCCTTTCTCATTGAGGTCGAAGACGACAATGGGCAGGTGGTTGTCCTTGCACAGGGAAAGCGCGGTGCTATCCATGACTTTCAGGCCCATCGTGAGTGCTCGCATATAGCTCAACTCATCGAACTTCCGGGCATTTGCGTTACGCATGGGATCATGGTTGCTTTCAATAAGATTTGAGCATTGAGTTCAACAGCGCGCAGGGCCGCCGCGGTATCGGTGGTGAAAAATGGGTTGCCGCTGCCAGCCGCGAGGATGACGACGCGCCCCTTTTCGAGGTGGCGCACGGCCCGGCGACGGATGAACGGTTCGGCCACGGGCGGCATCTCGATAGCGGTCTGCACACGTGTGACCATGCCCAATTTTTCCATAGCATCCTGCATTGCCAGCGCATTCATGACGGTGGCAAGCATACCTACGTAGTCGGCGGTGGCGCGATCAATGCCTGTGGCGGCGGCATCGGCGCCGCGCCAGATATTGCCACCACCAATCACGATGGCCATTTGCACACCGAGGTCCTGGACGCTTTTGATTTCAGCAGCGATACGCCGCAGTGACTCCGCGTCAATGCCAAAGCCTTTGCGGGGGCAGAGCGCTTCGCCGCTCAATTTGAGCAGAACGCGTTGATACACAATGGATGAGGTGGATGAAGTCTCTGAAGACATGTTCTGTGATACTCCCATGCGAGAAAAGTTAGTGTAGGGACAGGCCACGCGGTGTGGATGCCACTACACTTATTATTCGCCCAGCGCAAAGCGGCTGAAGCGACGCAGTACTATATTCTCACCGGTCTCGGCGATGACCTTTTTCACCAGGTCGCCGATAATCACTGTCTCGTCCTTCACCCAGGGCTGCATCATCAATACCTGCCCACTCAATTCCTTTTTGAGTTTGTTGTTGAGGACTTCTTCGCGCCTCTCCTGTGGAACCCGCTCCATCGAGGGATCTTCCAGAATAGTTTTGCGCGCCTTCTCAACAACATCGGCAGGCACATCCTCGAAGTTAACGTACGTAGGGGCAACACCGGCGATTTGTAACGCGAGGTCATTCGCCAGGTGGCGGAAGGCCTCGCTGCGAGCCACAAAGTCGGTGCTGCAATTGAGTTCCAGCAACACGCCCACCCTGTGGTTATGATGCACGTACGAGAAGACGCCACCCTCTTTGGTTTCGCGGTCCGCCGCCATCATTTTCTCGGCCTTGTGACCGCTCCTCTTCTCAAGGTACTTGACGGCATCATCCCAGCCGTTCGCACCGGCTAAGGCATTTTTACAATCGGCGAATGTTGCGCCCGTCTCTTCACGCAACTTCTTCACATCTGCGGCAGTGTAATCCATGATCTGCTCACTCCTCAATCTCATTTATGATGATACTCAGGTGGGGATACAAAGCACAATCGCTTCCGACCACTATTTATTGCACCTGAGTGCTTGACAAAATTGGTTTCGTTTGTTCTTGTCTACAAGATGAAGCGGGAGATTGGGAACGGATTCCCTATCTCCCGCCTTCTCAGTTGTTTGTTGCCCCAACGAATCGGGAGGGGGGCAAATTGCCGACCCTACGTTATAATGACGCCTCTTCCGCTATCAGTTCAGATTGGGCAGGAACCGCTGGCTCAGCCGGGGCGGGTGATTCCAGACCGTAATCCACTGTATCTGTCGAGAGGTTGAAACCGGCGGCCTCCTCAGCAGGGGCAGCTCCTTCTGTTGGAGCTTCTGCTTCTGCGGGTTCTTTATCTTTCTGCTGGGCTTCCAACTCGCGACGACCCTCGATGACGGCGTCGGCAATCTTGGAACTCAACAGGCGTACCGCGCGAATGGCGTCATCGTTGGCCGGGATGGGATAATCCATCTCATCGGGGTCGCAGTTGGTATCGGCCAGCGCGATGATAGGTATCTCCAGGCGGCGCGCCTCCAGGACGGCGGTGCGTTCTTTGCGGGTATCAATGATGAATATGGCGCCCGGCAGGCGACGCATGTCCTTGATGCCGCCGAGGATGCGCTCCAGGCGGGCCATGTCGTCCTGCAACTTCTGCACTTCTTTTTTGGGCAGGCGCTCAAAATCGCCACGATCGCGGCGCGCTTCCAGGTCGCGCAGGTAGCGAATACGGGACTGGATGGTCTGGAAGTTGGTGAGCATACCACCAAGCCAGCGCTGGTTGACGTAGTACATGCCGCAGCGTTTGGCTTCTTCGGCGACGGCCTCCTGGGCCTGTTTCTTGGTGCCAACGAACAGGATGGTTTCACCCCTGGCCGCAAGCTGCTCCACAAACTTGTAGGCATCGTTGAGGCGCGTGACAGTCTGTTGGAGGTCGATGATGTGAATACCGTTGCGGTCCATGAAGATGAACGGCGCCATTTTGGGGTTCCAGCGACGGGTCTGATGCCCGAAGTGGACCCCAGCTTCGAGAAGCTGCTTCATTGAGATGATGTTTGCCAATAAATGGATCCTCCCTTTTGATCCTCCGCTCCTTTCTCACCGGCAAATGGGTTCCTGACAGGCTATGGGTGAAGTCTAGCATTGTTTTGCGCTGTGTCTTCACGTGACCCCTACCACAGTATCTCCAAATAGTTTGAGGTGTACCAGGGTGTTCGCCGTTCAAAGAGCGTGTGTATTTCATGTGTGTTTTCATGAGCGCGGGTAGTCTCCCGCTAACGTGGAATTATAGCATAGTGGGGGGGAAGATTCAAGGAAAATCATGCATGTTGTTTTGAAGATATCCCACCCCTTTGCGGTTGCATTGGGGTGGGTTCTTCGTTTATCGCTTGTTGTTGGTGTACATGGTTGCGATGGGTACTACAGCAGGTACTTTGTGATCGCGCAGCAGCGAATTGAAGGCGGCTACGTCGGTGTCGAGTACTTCCTGCAGGCGTTGTAGTTGGGCATCGATGCGGTTGCTGAGGTCATCAAAGACTTCGTCGGCCTGCCTGGTAGGGGCGGCTTGGGCACCGGCGACGACAGCGGCCAAACCGGCCAGTTTGCCGTTGAGTTTGGCGGGGTGACTGAGCGTGTCCTGACGCGTTTTCGCCTTTGATTGGATGAGTTCGTCTTCGATGGCCTTCAGCTTCTCCTTTGCGGATTTACCGATGCGGGTGAGTTCCTCGCGAATGGGCAGATCTTGCGTGCGTTTCTGCCAGTCATCGATTTGCTGGCGCACGTTTCGGAGCGTGTTGATGGCGTCGTGGGTTTCGGAGAGCTTGTCGCGAATCTTGAGGTGCAGGGCTAACTGGGCATCCAGGTCCTCCTGGGTGGCAGAGACGCGCGGGTCTTTCTGCACTTCAAATGTTTCAACCAGGGACTGATCGGCGGCAGTCAGGGAAACCTGGTAGACGCCGGGGGATAGCCTGGGGCCTGACATTACGCCTTCGGAGGCGACATATCCCTCTACCTTGCTGGGATCGGGATAGCGCATATTCCAGACGAAGCGGTGCATGCCGGCCTCGTTCAGCACCCTGGGTTCCTTTTTCTCCTCTTCCTCTTCCTCGTCGGTGGGATCGACACTATGTTCGGGGGCCTGCTTGCGCTCGGCTTCGCTGGTGAATGATTTGATTTCATTGCCCTGCGCATCGAGGAAGGACAGTTTCACCTCGCCTTCCAGCTTCTGCGCCAGGTAATAGTAGACAATGAGACCCGGAGGTGGGTTCTGCCCGGCATTCAGAGGGCGCTCCACCGATACGTTTCCCGGGCGCTCCTCGCGGCGCGCAACAATCGTCGTATTGTCTACAAGGCGATAAAAGTTCCCGGAAAGCGCTGCGCGAGAGTAGCCGTAGTTGACCATAAAACGAACAGTGGTACGCGGCTTGAACAGGTAGAGCGGCAGTTGCTGTACCTCCTCGCTGGCCCGCTGTAGAGGAGTGATATCATCTAGAATCCAGAATGAGCGGCCATGGGTGGCCAGGACAAGGTCGGTATCCTTGATGACCAGGTCGTGAATGGGTACGGCGGGAAGATTGAGCTGGAGTGATTGCCAGTGCGCGCCATCGTCAAACGAGACGTGGATACCGGTTTCGGTTCCGGCGAAGAGCAATCCACGGCGCGCGGGGTCCTCGCGGATGGCGCGTGTGAAGTCGTTGCTGGCGAGGCCGGTGGTGATCTTCGTCCAGGTTGCGCCGTAGTCGTTGGTCTTGAAGAGATAGGGCGAGAAGTCATCCCATTTGTAGCGGTTGGCGGCGAGATAGGCGGTCGCGGGATCGTGCGGCGAAGGCTCGATGATGCTGATTAGCGACCACTCCGGCAGTTCAGCGGGCGTGACATTCTGCCAGGATTTGCCGTTGTCGCGCGAGATATGCACCAGACCGTCATCGGAGCCTGCCCAGAACAGGCCGCGAGTGAGCGGCGATTCGGCAAAGGCGAAGATTGTACAGTAGTATTCCGCGCCTGTATTATCTTTCGTAGGTGGCCCACCGGAGGCTTCCATTTTGGAAACATCATTGCGTGTGAGATCTGGGCTGATGATCTCCCAGCTATTTCCCTCGTCGGTCGAGCGGAAGACGTAGTTACCTGTTGCATAGAGCACAGCGGGATCATGAGGCGAGAGTAGTATGGGAGATGTCCACTGGAAACGGTACTTCTGATCTTTCGCGCCCCAACCGGTGGCGACCTCGGGCCAGATCGTGATGTTGCGTTCCTGGTGAGTGCGATGGTCGTAGCGGGAGAGATAGCCCTGGTAGCTTCCGGCATAGACAATGTTGGGGTCATCAGGTCGAACAGCGATATAGCCGCTTTCGCCTCCACCGACCTCGTAGGTTTCAGCATTGGTAATACCCGCAACATGCGAGCGGCTCGGCACGCTGATGGTAGAGTTATCCTGCTGCGCGCCATACACGCGATATGGGAACTGGTTATCCGTCGTCACATGGTAGAACTCAGCTGTTGGCTGGTTGTAGATACTCGACCAGCTTGCACCAGCATTGAAGGAGACGCAGGTGCCTCCATCATGGCCCGCGACCATGCGATCGGGGTTGTTTGGGTCGATCCACAGGTCGTGATGGTCGCCGTGCGGTATCTGCACTTCAAAGAAGGTACGCCCGCCATCGATGGTTTTCCAGGCCTGCACATTGAGCGCCCAGAGCGTTTCGGGGTCCTGTGGGTGCGCGATGATATGCATGTAGTACCAGGGACGAGCGCGAATATTGCGGTCTTCGCAGAGGCGTTCCCAGTGCGCGCCGCCATCATCCGAACGAAAGATGGCCCCATCTTCGGCGTCGATGATGGCCCAGACACGATCGGGTTTCGCGGGCGAAACGACGACGCCGATTTTACCGAGCAAGCTCGTGGGCAGGCCAGGATTGCGCGTGATTTCCGTCCAGGTATCACCGCCGTCGGTTGATTTGAAGAGGCCGCACTCCTCGCCGCCGCTCACCAGGGTATAGGGTTTGCGGTGCGCTTCCCAGACGGCGGCATAGAGAACGCGAGGATTGTTTGGGTCCATTGAGAGGTCAATTGCTCCGGCTTTTTCGCTGCGGAAGAGGATGCGTTCCCAGTTTTTACCGCCATCGGTTGTGCGATAGACGCCACGTTCCGGGTTTGGGCCATGCGCGTGTCCAAGCGCGGCCACATAAGCCAGGTCAGGATTTTGTGGGTGAACGCGTACTTTAGCAATATTTCTGGTATCGGCGAGACCGAGATGCGTCCAGGTTTTGCCGGCGTCGGTTGACCTGTAGACGCCGTCGCCATGCGAGACGTTGCTGCGAATGGTTGCTTCGCCCATGCCGACGTAAATCACGTTGGGATCGGACGGCGCAACGGCAAGCGCGCCAACCGAGGCGCGCTTAAAATAGCCATCGGAGACGTTTTCCCAGATGATGCCGCCATCGGTTGTTTTCCACACGCCTCCGCCGGTCGAGCCAAAATAAAATACCTGCGAGTGCAGCGGGTCTCCCGCCACGGCAACAACGCGCCCGCCGCGATATGGGCCGATACAGCGCCATTCGAGCGATTTCAAGAGGGCGGGATCGATTGCTGGTTGCCGGGTAGATTGGTTCTTTGAAGTGCGGGGGTTCACTGATCCGTTGTCGTTTGCCATTGTACATTGTCCATTTCTAAGCGCTTGTATTGTCACATGTATGCGCTATCCCGATGACAGCGCAGTCACCAGGCCCTAGAGAGGTCTGCCAGGTGGAGCTTTGTTTGCGCCAGAGCAAACGCCGTCTGACGCTGGATTTCTCACATATAAAGTCTATCACACTTTCGCCCAGCAAGTAAGCGAAGGATGCTTGCTCTATTGAATGAAAGGAGTTTCTCCCCGGTGAAATGCCTGTGAAACCTGTCACATGATGAAAGTGGTTAATCAGACAGAAAAGGCTTCCCTGTATATGATATGCTGAGTAAAGCGATAGTTTACTCTTCTATGGGCCCATCATCTTTTTAGTGTTTTTTAGTGAGGTAATGCTAGACACTATGATGATGCTATCAATAGTAATAGCACACTCTGGTAAGCAAAGGAAGACGGACGATGTCGAAATGTACAGCTTGTGGAAATGAACTCCCGCCGAACGCACGTTTCTGTGGGAACTGTGGCCATGTACAGGAAGCGACGAGTTATACTGACGCGGAAACACGTAGAAGCGAAACTCCGCCGCCATCCTCCTGGTCGTTTTATAACAGTGCGGCGCCTGATAACATAGGCACACCGCCTCCACCACCTCCGCCGACAGGAAGAGATGAGCGAGAAGAGCGGAAAGATGTCCCTCCCTGGCTTCCTCTGTATGGAGGAGATATAGGTCTTGAAAGTGGGCAAGCGTATCCCAGCAACGCGCCGACGGTGGCAGGGACACCGCAAATCAGCGGCGCTCCGGGTGTATCAGGCACTCCATCGGTTCCGCCAGGGGCGCCCTCAGGGGGCTATCATATGGGACAGCAGCTCGCGCAGGGAGCTGCACCACCCCAGGCCCCATATTATCCGGGTGCGCATACCTCCTACCCACCTGTCAATCAGCCACCGCCACAGACGTATCCGCAGCAGCAGGCTACTCAATGGGGAACGCAGGAACCCCAGGCGCAACATCCTGAACATTTTGCAAAACAGGCGGCCCCCGCGCATGCCGCGGCTACAAAGGTGGCGGGAGGCATAGCTGCCAAGTGGATCCTGGTCGCGGTAGCAGCGGTCGTCGTGATTGGAGGAGGTGGAGTCGGGCTAGCCGCATACCTGGCTAACCGAACGCCGCCGCTGCAGCCAGTTATTAGCATCGCCACATCACCTGGCAACTACAAAGTTGGAAACACGCTCGCCGGAGCAAGTGGCACATCACTGCATATCACGGGTTCAAAGTTTTCCAATAACTCAACGATTACATTCCTGCTGGATGGGGCACCCGCGCCGGGAAGCACCGGAGCCAAAAGCGATGCCAATGGCACCTTCCAAACAGATGTGAAAATTACTAACGGCTGGAGTCCAGGTACGCATACATTGACGGCCAAAGATGCCAGCAATAACACTACGCAAAACAGCGTGACGGTAATGATTGTGTCGCCAGGGCAGGCCAATACGCCCGGTCCTTTAGGAGCGCCGCCCGACGATGCCAGCTTCCACGTGAATGCAAATATAAAGGGGCAGTTTGGATCGAGCGCTCCATTTACGGAAACACAGACGGTGATTATCACCGGACATCCCGATCCTATGGGAGGCAGCGTTTGCGAGAGTACCGATAATGGCCAGCCTATTATGACCCAAAACTCCACATTTAACACAAGTACCGCTTTCCAGGAAACGGCGGTCTATTCCTGCACCGGCACCTACAAGGCGGGGAAATTCACCTATACGCAGATGCTCACGAGCGACACCATCAAGTATTACCTGGTAAGCCCGGTGGTAACCTGCACATTGACCTCGCCGCAACCGAATATGGAACTGAGCGGCAGCTATACCGGCAACAACACGTTTAGCGGCACGTTCTCGTTTCCGGCGATTTCACAAAACGCGTACCACTGCGACGCGAATGGCGCGAACTTCTTTCACCGCGCAGGGCAGGGTACCTGGACAGGGTCGGTTACGACTCCGTAGGGTTGATGCAGGTATGTTGCTGATGGGAGAGTGAGAGGGAGTGGCATGGGAGAGTGCTATGGATGGGGCAAGCCCATCCACTACTATACACGATGAATCGGTCTGCGAAGCCGGAGTATAGTAGTGGATGGGCTTGCCCCATCCATGATCCTACCCCATCCATGTAAAAAGATGAAATGCATGATCACAACGGGTGCTTCCATCACGAAGCTATCTCGCCAGTTTGTGCAACCAGCTCGAAATTCACTCGTCGCTAAAGCGGTAGCCAGCGCCTGAGACTGTTAGAAGTAAACGGGGATGAGCTGGATCAGACTCGATCTTTCGACGTAGTTGACCAATGTAGATAGACTAAAAAACTGTCTGGGATACGTTGGTTGAGGTGGAAGAAAGAGATGATTTCGGTCAGGAGCAGCATGCTTCCCAGTACCAGGAAGCTATCGCCAACAAATCGATACCATCGTGTCTCTTTCTTCACTTTGAGCGGCGGTAACGGCCCTACGTAGCTCATATCTACTCCTAGCACGTTCAAATTGATGCCGCATCATCAATAGAACTGCTTTTCGTACGCACAGAAGATATGAGCCACGCTGTGAACGGAACAGGTGCTTCAGGGCAGGGCAGTCTGAATGGCTAGACTATCTGGATCGTAGCCTACATGTGAAACACACCTACTGCCCGGAAATCTTGCTTTTATAAGCGCGCCATTGCCGTTCATCAAGCCCGATCTCTTTTTTGAGTGCGCAGAGTTCAGCTCTACTTAGAAATTCTTCAGCCAGATAACAGCATCGTCCAAGATGCTCTTCCTTCACTATACGTGCCATGGGTAGAATGCGCCACCCTCGCTTCTGAATCTGGTGTAACTCGTGCAAATCACGTGATAAAAGCGCCTGGAGAGCATCAAAGGTGTCCATTCTCTTCTTCCTTGTCCTACCTCGACGATGAGGTCTTGAAAAGATTCACCATTCTTACTCATAGATTACCACACCAGAGCCATGAGGGGAGGCAGAATCGTTCATGCAGGGTTGATTTGGGGAGAAGAGCGTTGTGTCCTTTATGAAAGTGGTAGAGGTGTAGAGGGAATGTCTAGCATGCGTGCGTTCTCATCTCGGTGCTTGGTGTTGGAAAGATACGCTTGAACTCGAATGCGAACATGCTCAGTCTTTTTGCACCTGCTACACCGATAACATGCAGGCACACAATTTTCAAGTACAGTCCCACCTCCTGGCAATGGGGTTACATGGCTCATCACCTGGAACGGTCTTGATTGACAGTAGGCACAGCGCCAGTCAAAGTCTACGAGCGTCGTGAAC
>VBFM01000409.1:12438-14891 GCA_005882595.1 Chloroflexota bacterium | reverse complement strand
AGATGATCCGACTCATGCGAGAAACGGTGCAAAGCGGCGGCGCTATTTTTGTCGGCGAGAAGAGTCTTGTGGGTCAACTCGTCTAGTACTGCCTCTTGCAGAAGCTACTACGCGGTACAGCGCTTCCCCAAACTTCCGCGAAACAGCAGGGTTCTCCTCGTGAGCCTTGCTGTTTTTATATGGAATGTCTGATCTCTCAATTTGGCTTGCTCTTCTGGTGATTTCCGGTCCCGCTCAGAGAACGGCGTTTATCTATTGACGGATCGTGCCATTCTTGTATAGGTATGCCTGACTCCCCGAATAGCGACGCTGTATGCAAAGATGTTTTCAGGCAGCGCCATCCCAATGTATCCAGTATCACCGAGATGGTGCAAATCCGTGCCCGCCATTTTGCACATCAAGGCAATATGTCGAATCGTTTCGATGCTTGCTCCTTCCTGGGATGTTCCAATGCCTGTCATCGTCATGGCACCCGTTTTATGTGCAGAGGTAATGAGATCCCTCGCATACTCCAAGGTGATTCCGGGCACCGTACCCGGCGCAGGAAGCAACATAATGTCCGCACCACCGGCTCTGAACTCAGCAATGTCTTCATGGGTGAGAATGCTTTCACCCCCCTCAGAAAGGACACCTGCCGCGTGCATTTTTCCGGCTATGAGAACGGCCTTTTCTCCTACAGCGGCATGGATTGCTCTCAGGCTAGCATGAATGGCTTCGTTCGTTATCCCATTTCCCGGATTTCCAGTCAGCACGATGAATTTTGCTCCCAGAGTGACAAGTTTGTGTGCATTTTCAGCAGTAGCCAGGCGCCCTTCTCGAAGAGCCCAGAACTCGCTGTTCTCCCGTTGAAGTGCTGGATCAACTGCCTCCAAATTGACACCAATGATGCGGCCAGTCAAGTGTTGCAATGCATGGATCAGTTGATCAGGCTCGATGCCATCAGGCATGCCATGAATGACGGGGTGGTCCACGTCAAACATATTTAGCAAGAGCAAATCGGCACCTTGACTGGCTGCCAACTCGGCATTCGTCACGGTCTGCAACAAGGGTTGCACCGCACCAATGGTTTCACTGACAACAATGCGTCCCTCACTGGCACGCAAAGCATCAAGCAAGTCGGATTTGGAAATCGAGCGCAACTCAGAGGCACTACAATCCAGGTAACGCTTATGCATCCATGCTCCTTTCAAGGATGTTGCCTCAGCCGCCGTGGACTCAGCATCCATCCGCCTTCGCTCCCCTCTTTTTTGTTCTATCTTACACAATGTCTGACCTACGGTGCAAGTGGTCGGGGAGGCTGCACTCATCTGTGCGGCACGATCCTCAATGATGCGAGGAGGTCTCCGAAGCTGGATACGTACAATCTTCAAAGATAGTCTCATAAAAAAAGAGACCGGTCGCTGTCCTGGGGGAAACACGACCGGTGTACCCAGATAAGGGGTGTGTGGGGGAAGTCCTGGGTGCATAATACCGCCCGGCGTAGTCAGCGAGGATGGCTCAATGGAGCCGATGACACCGAATGTCATGAGACATTGAGCCATCCTGCCTCCGCACGCTTTCTTGTATACTCTCTGTAAAGATAAACGGCCCATTTCGTTTTTTTGGGGTGTTTCTTGCCAGTTTCTTGTGCCCTCACCATTTCTCACCATTTCTCTTCATTTGATAGTCCCTGCACTACTATCCAACGTATGGTAATATATGAGCGTGAGATAATAAAGTACTTGAGTGCGATAGATATAGCCAACGAAGGAGGTAGGGCAGTATGGGATTTCATGCTTTAGACTGGATAGTAATTCTTGTCATCGGCCTGTTGATTTTCGGGCCGAAAGCAATACAATCTATGGCGCGTAACGCGGGTAAAACAGTTGGTCAGGCCAAAACAGCGAAGGACAAGTTATTAGCCGAACTGCCCATGGAAGAACTCAACGAGGTACGCCAGAATATCTCGCGCATTCCCATGAGTCCCCAGCAGGCCGTCCAGATGCTCCTGACCCCTGAACAGGAACGCAGACAAGAGGCACAAAAAGCCCAGGAAGAGAAGCCAGCAGCAACAGAAGAGAAACCGGCAACGACAGAAGGAAAGCCGGTTGTGAAGGAAGAGCATACTCCGACCTCTGCCGACTTGCATCAGTAGGTCTGGAATTACAACGATCATAGAGCTTCAGTTCCTCATCACCCATTGGACCCAAGTCAGGTGGCTTAATCAGCCTATGCTTGAGCGTCAGTGGAATGCTCGCATCTTGTCTTGCTTTTTTTTCTCTGTAAAAAGGCTTATTTGCGCAGTCTTTCTACATTATCTACACTTATCCACGAAGCCTTCTTACCAAAGCCAGCTTTGTTTATCTCTATAGGCGGAATGCACTGAACATTTTTCAGGAAGAGAAACATGGCGTAGCGTTTATGCCGAAATCTCTCATAGTAGGCCGGAATCTGATCTGGCTCGATGCCACAAT
>VBFM01000409.1:9232-12381 GCA_005882595.1 Chloroflexota bacterium | reverse complement strand
AGCGTAATAGGTTCTCCACTGTCCTTGAAATAAATAATATCCCCGGGAGCTATCTTTCCCCAGGGGGCGTACTTTACGTTGTACCAGCGTGACTCGATGGTCTTTTGGCCTGTGTCTATCTTTTCGGTCAGGCCCCAGGATTTCTGCATGAAGGCGATGTGTTCCATGGGATTATGCTACCACAGAGTTCATAGCGGATATGGTATATATTGTTCATTCGTGCCATTACAGCGCGTTTTTAGAGACTGGATACGGCTGCTTTTTCTCTGGCTTCTTTGGCGGCCTTCACCAGCTTTTCAAGCAGTGTCTTCATGAGCTGGCGACTTTGTTCATCGATCAGGTGGCCTTCGCTATCAAACTTTTCCCAGCCGTTTATGATAAAGATTTCGGGTTTGGTCAGCGCCGGTACATCCAGGTAGGCTAAAATCTGTCGCAGGTGCAGTTGGGCGCGCGCCGTACCAATACGCCCTCCCACGCCCATAATGGCTGTTGGTTTGCCGGTCATCGGACACATTGCAAAGGGCCAGGAGATCCAGTCAATGGCGTTTTTGAGGACGCCTGGGATGGAGTAATTAAATTCAGGGGTGACAATGAACAGGGCATCGCTCTTGCGAATTTTATCCTTCAAAATACGTACAGGTTCAGGCTCGTTGTATTCAAAATCCTGGTTAAAGAGTGGGATGTTGTCCAGGGGAATAATTTCGAGTTCCGCGTCTTCCGGCAGCAGCCCCTGCGCTTCGCTCAAAGCAGCACGATTTAAAGATTGTTTGCGCAAGCTGCCGGTAAATCCTATGATATGTATTTTTGAAGACATATGTCCTCCCTGATGGCGTTCTATGGCTCTTTATTACATATCATAGCAATTACCGCTCGATCAGTGCCACTGCATAACAGGCGATGCCTTCCTCGCGGCCTGTGAAGCCCAGGGCATCGGTGGTGGTAGCTTTGATGCTGACCTGTTCGATGTCGAGATGCAGGTGTGCGGCAAGGTGGGTGCGCATGGCTTCGATATGGGGAGCCATCCTGGGACGTTCGGCAACGATGGTGGCGTCGATGTTGCTGATCTTCCAGTGATGTTGAGCTAACAAATCACAGGTGTAGTCGAGGAAGACGGCGCTGGGCTGGTTTTTCCAGCGTTCGTCGCTCGAGGGGAAGTGCTTGCCGATATCGCCCAGGGCAGCGGCTCCGAGCAGAGCATCGACAACGGCATGGATGACGACATCGGCGTCGGAGTGACCGGAGAGACCGCGTTCAAAAGGGATGGTGACACCTCCCAGGATGAGCGGGCGATTGGGGGCGAAGGCGTGTACGTCGTAGCCGGAACCGATGCGTATCGTCATAGTGTGCCTGATCCTTTGATGAGCGCTTCCGCGATCAGTACATCTTCCTGGGTGGTGATCTTGATATTGGCATAGGAGCCGGGAAAAACCGCCACCTGGAGTCCCTGTTGTTCGAGCAGGGCCGCGTCATCGGTTACCTCTACCTGCGTGTGCAGTGTAGAATAAGCCTGGTGAATGAGCGGGAATGAGAAGACCTGCGGGGTTTGGACGGCCCAATGGAGTGAGCGATCAATGGTTGCATGGACAAAGCCGTGCTCGACATGTTTGATGGTGTCCTTGATAGGAACGGCAGCAATGGCGGCCTGGTGTTCCTGGGCGGCTATCAGGCCGGCTTCCAGGATGGCGGGGGTAACGAGTGGGCGCGCGCCGTCCTGGATCATGACCCACTGGCTGCCGGGGGCGATTTTGGCCAGGGCGTCGAGTCCTATGCGCACGGAGTCCTGGCGGCGTGGCCCACCGGTGACGATGCCGGCAATTTTGCGCCAGCCTTCTTGCTGGCAGAGCGCAGCAGCGTCAGTGATACGCTCGGCATGTACAATCAGCACGATGGGATCGACGAGGGGTGAGGCGTCGAATATATCAATCGTGCGTGCCAGGGTGAGTCGCCCAGCCAGGGGCATCCAGAGCTTGTCGTGTCCTTGCATGCGGCGACTGGAACCGGCGGCGACGATCAGCGCTGCGGATGTTGCTTGCATAGGTGCCTGGTCTCCAGGGCGACCGCGAGGGTCGCCCCTACCATATACGACAGAAGCGATACTTCTCGTACTCAGAGTAGGGGCGACCCTCGCGGTCGCCCTCAATAATAATATCTCAATATTGCTTTTGTTTGAAAGACGACGGCGGCGGCTGTGGTGCGGGATTGGAAAGCCCCTGCTGCTTCGGGTGGGCGAAGATCATGCGGCCCGCGACGGTTTGTAGCACGCGCGTGACGGAGACCTCGATGGTTGATCCCATATACTGGCGGCCACCCTCGACGACGATCATGGTACCATCGTCCAGGTATCCAACGCCCTGACCGAGTTCTTTGCCATCCTGCATAATTTTGATGTAGATGTCCTCGCCAGGCAGCAGGACGGGTTTGACCGCATTTGCCAGCTCGTTGATATTGAGGACCTTGACCCCTTGCAGTTCAGCCACGCGGTTGAGATTGAAGTCGTTGGTGATGATCGGGCAATGCAGATTGCGCGCCATCTTGACCAGCTTGCCATCGACCTCGGCCACGCCTTCTATCTCCACCTCTGGAAACTCGATGGGAACAGAGGAGTCTTTTTGCAGGCGGTTGAGCATCTCCAGTCCACGTCTGCCGCGATTGCGCCGCATGGTATCGGCGGAATCGGCAATATGCTGGAGTTCATTCAGAACGAAGCGCGGGACAACCAGGGTGCCGGAGATGAAACCCGTCTGGCTGATGTCGGCGATGCGCCCGTCGATGATGGCGCTGGTATCAAGGAGAATCTGCGTAGAGGGTTCAACTTGATTGGTTGAACCTTTATCGCGACCCGCGCGAACTTCCTTCTCGCGCTCCTCGTCCCGGTCTCGGTCACGGTTGCGGCGCGGGAAAAATCCCGCCTGGAAGAGGTGCGCGACATCGTTTTTGCGCTGTACGCCCAGGGCAACGCCGAGAAAGCTGAAAACGATAGCGGCGACAAAGGGGAGTATACGCCCGAAGTTCGAGGGCAGGTTTGATAATGGAACAAACAAGAGCACCGAAATGATGAGGCCGACGATAAGTCCTAAAACTGCCGCGATGAGGTCACTGACGGAGGTCTCACGCATCCAGTGATAGGGAATAACCGTGATGTACGGTGT
>VBFM01000409.1:0-9227 GCA_005882595.1 Chloroflexota bacterium | reverse complement strand
GAGATACCAATAAACCACCAGAAGTTCATGATCAACTCATGGTCGAAAAAGTACAGAGCAACGGCAACGGCTAGCGTTAGCACGGACCCGACAATGCGGGCAATAGATTTGACAGACATCCCTTCATCCTCCAAAACGGCGCAATCGTTAGCGACGTTGCGCCAGTGAGGGGCGGCCTGAGGTAGGACAAGTGGGCAAGGTCGATGATGATAACAATAAATGATAATAGCAAGTGATGTTGCCTGACCCACCAGTATCAAGATATCCACGCGGGGTATCGAACAGATTACTACCAGAAAACGCGCCCATATAGCCGAAAAAATTCTATATGTCGAATATGGAGTATACAACTTTCCGGCGTAGGAATCAATAGCAACCTGTGCTTTCTGCACCTGGTACTATATGGAGTAGGTTACTACACGATTAATGCCTACGCAGACTGCGCGAGAGCAGTTTGGGAAACGCTCCTACATACTAGTGTAGCGCAACTTCCAAAGCTACTGCAAGTGAACTGGCGGCGAAGATTTTGAAATCTGCCGGTAACCCCGAATTCTCCAATTCGGCGCTGACCTTCACGCCTCCCCCGGCCTTTGGAATGATGCAGCGCTTGAAGCCCAGTTTGGCGGCTTCTCGCACGCGCAGAGTGAGCCGATTGACGGCGCGTAGTTCTCCTGAAAGGCCGACTTCGCCGATCAAGGCCATATCGGGCGCGATGTTTTTCTCGCGATAACTCGAGGCAATGGCTGCCGCTACGCCCAGGTCGATGGCAGGCTCTTCGAGGGTAAAGCCGCCGACGACATTGGCATAGACATCGTGATTGTTGACGGCCAGCCCGACCCGTTTGGTGAGAACGGCCAGCAGCATGAGCAGGCGACTGTATTCGATGCCGTTGGTGTTGCAGCGTGGATTGCCGAAGTTGCTGGGAATAACGAGCGCCTGTACCTCGACAAGAATGGGGCGCGTTCCCTCCATGCTGACCACGACGGCAGACCCTGTGGCTCCGGCGGCACGATCAGCCAGGAAGACGGCGGAGGGATTGGGGACTTCCGCCAGCCCGTCTCCATGCATCTCGAAGACACCGACCTCGTGTGTGGCTCCAAAGCGGTTTTTGACGCCGCGCAGCAGGCGGTAAGTGTGATAGCGCTCGCCCTCAAGGTAAAGAACGGCGTCGGCTATATGCTCTAACGCCTTTGGCCCGGCGACGGTGCCTTCTTTGGTGACATGCCCGATGATAAAGATCGGGGTATGCGTGCTTTTGGCCAGTTGCATGAGCTGCAGGGTGCATTCGCGCACCTGGCTAATACTGCCGGGTGCGGAGGTGAGATGGCTGGATAGGGTCGTCTGAATAGAATCGATGATGACCAGCGCAGGTTTCGTACGCCCTACGGCCTCCGCGATGATGTCCATCTCAATAGAGGCGAGCAGGTACAGTTGCTCACCGGTGATCTCGAGGCGTTCGGCGCGCATCTTAACCTGTTCAATGGACTCTTCGCCTGAAACGTAGAGGACCGACCCGGCGGTTTTGGCGATGTTTCCGGCAACCTGTAGGAGCAGCGTGGACTTACCAATACCGGGTTCGCCGCCGATCAAGGTGAGTGAACCTGCCACGAGGCCGCCTCCGAGTACGCGGTCCATTTCAGGATAGCCAACGGAGATACGTCCCTGCGCGAGTGGTTTGATCTCTGGTAGAACGACGGGCGTGATGGTTCCCTGGGCGAGCGGCGAAGTATTCCCCAGGAGAGTTTGCCGGCGTTGTTGGGCAGGGCTTTGGGGAAGCTCCGCCACTTCCTCCAGGGTGTTCCACGCGCCGCAGTCGGGGCATTTGCCTACCCACTTACTCTGTTCCCCACCGCACTGCTGGCAGATGTATTTGGTACGTGTTTTTGGCATAAGAAATCCAAATAGGGTGAATTTTGCAGGATTTTCATACATAACCAGGGCGACCGCGAGGGTCGCCCTGGTTATGTATGTGTATGTATGAGGCGCGATGAATCGCGCCCCAACAATCATAACAATATTAGCCCTGCGCTTCGCTGCTGCTTTCGCCGCCAGCCGAGAGGGCCGCTTCAGGCGGTTCTGGCAGGCTGGGCGATGGCAACTGTTCGATGCGGTTGCGCACCTGCAAGACCAGGTCGTCGTCAATCACTACTGCTTCGACGAGATCACCCGGATGGAATTTGCCTTCCAGCAATCCTTCCGCCAGGGGGTCTTCGACCATGCGCTGAATGGTGCGGCGCAGCGGGCGAGCGCCGTACTGGGGATCGAAACCTTTGTCGATCAGGAAGTCCTTCGTTGCCGGAGGTACAACCAGTTCCAGTTGTTGCTCGGTCAGCTGAACACGTACACGCTTCAACAGCAGTTCGACTATCGAGTACATCTCTTCGATGCGCAGCGAGTGGAAAACGATAACTTCATCGATACGGTTCAAGAACTCGGGTTTGAAGGTATTCTTCAGTTCGCCGAGTACCTTGCTCTTCATCGACTCGTACTCATTCTGATTGGCTCTGGCCTTATCCGCCGACTGTTTGAAGCCGATGGAGGCTTCTTTGTTCAGAAGGCTTGCGCCAACGTTGGAGGTCATGATGACGATGGTGTTGCGGAAGTCCACCGTGCGGCCTTTGGCGTCGGTCAACTTGCCGTCTTCCAGAATCTGGAGCAGCATGTTGAACACGTCAGGATGAGCCTTTTCGATCTCGTCCAGCAGGATGACGCTGTACGACTTACGACGTACTGCCTCGGTGAGCTGGCCGCCTTCTTCGTAACCGACATATCCGGGAGGTGCGCCGACGAGACGGGCTGCCGCGTGGCGCTCCATGAACTCTGACATGTCAATTTTGATGAGGGCTTCTTCGCTTCCGAACACAAACTCGGCCAGGGCCTTTGCCAGTTCGGTCTTACCGACACCCGTGGGTCCCATGAAGATGAATGAGCCGATGGGACGTTTGGGGTCTTTCAGACCGGCGCGGGCGCGGCGCACAGCGCGAGCGATCTTCTCAATAGCTTCGTTCTGCGCGATGACACGACCATGCAAAGATTCTTCCATCTGAAGCAGGCGCTGGGACTCTTCCTGGGCGATGCGCATAACGGGGATACCGGTCCACATCGAGACGATCTGGGCGATCTCCTCTTCACCAACCGAGGGCTTCTCGCTGCCGCGCTCGCGGTGCCAGCCGGATTCCAGTTTGGCGATGCGGTCGCGCAGTTTGACTTCGCGGTCGCGCAATTCAGCCGCCAGTTCGTACTCTTGCTGCTGAATGGCCTGTTCTTTTTCGCGCAGGACGGACTCTAAGCCCTTCATGGCCTCTTTGAGGTTGAGGGGCGCGAGCGAGTTCTGCATGCGCACACGGCTGGCTGCTTCATCGATCAGGTCAATAGCCTTGTCGGGCATGAAGCGATCGGTGATGTAGCGGCTGGCCATCTCGGTAGCGGCTTTGAGGGCCTCATCGGTGATGGTCAGGCGGTGGTGCGTCTCGTAGCGTTCGCGAATGCCTTTGAGGATTTCCAATGTTTCCTCGATGGATGGTTCACGGACGATGACTTCCTGGAAGCGGCGCTGCAGGGCGGCGTCGCGCTCGATGTACTTGCGGTATTCATCCAGCGTGGTCGCGCCGATGCACTGGAGTTCGCCGCGAGCCAGCGCGGGTTTGAGAATATTAGCGGCATCAACTGCACCCTCGGCAGCGCCCGCGCCAACCAGGGTATGCACTTCATCAATAAAGATGATGCAGTCCCGACTATTGCGGATCTCTTCGATGATCTTTTTGAGACGCTCCTCAAACTCACCGCGATACTTGGTGCCAGCCACCAATGAGCCGACATCGAGGGTGAGCAAACGCTTACCCGCGAGCGTTTCCGGCACTTCACCAGCGATGAGTCGCTGGGCCAGGCCTTCGACGATAGCGGATTTACCGACACCCGGCTCACCGATGAGCGCGGGATTGTTCTTGGTGCGTCGCGAGAGAATCTGGATGACCCGCTCGATCTCTTGATGCCGCCCGATGACGGGATCAAGCGTACCGGCGCGCGCAGAGGCAGTTAGATCGATACCCATCTGGTCAATAGTGGGCGTTTTTGAGTGCTTTGCATCACGCTCATGTGGAGAGCCGGACTGACTGAGTACCTGAATGGTCTGTGTGCGTACCTTTTCGAGGTTGACACCCAAACTTTCCAGCACGCCAGCCGCGATGCCTTCACCTTCGCGCACAAGGCCGAGCAAGAGATGTTCTGTACCGATATAGTGATGATTCAGGCGACGAGCTTCATCCACGGCCAACTCGATCACCTTTTTGGCGCGTGGAGTCAGGCCGATCTCACCGAGGACAATGCGATCTCCACGTCCAATAATAAATTCAACGGCGCTGCGTACCTTGTTCAGTTCAACGCCCAGATTACTCAATACTTTGGCTGCAACACCCTCTCCCTCGCGCACTAATCCGAGTAAGAGATGTTCCGTGCCGATATAATTGTGTTGGAAGCGTTGGGCTTCCTCTTGGGCCAGGCTCAAAACCTTCCTGGCTCGCTCTGTAAACTTATCAAACCTATCTCGATCGTTCACCTGTTTGTCACCCCCCTTTCAGTGGCAGAGAGTGGAACCGCGCCCTCTGTGATGCTCAGGTAAACAGCATAATTCATCTTACAACACGCATCTTGAAGCGTCAAGGAAATCATTCAAAGCCCTCCCATCAGGTAAAAAAACGCATTACGACAAGTTCTATTCTGAAACAATCGACCTCCTGACTGCTGTACACCAGGTATACGCAGTCAGGAGGTCGCCCGATAAACTGTTCAAGTACACATTGGCCTGCGAGAAAAAACTATTCTTCTGGCGCCTCCGTCTCATCTTTAGAACGCTGGCGGGCTGCGGCGCGGAAGGCCTCAGCCATAGCTGTGGTTTCACCATTATCGCCAAGAGCGATATTGTTCAGAAGCGAATTTTCAGGAGTTCGCTCCGGGCGTTCGCGACCTTTCCCTTCACGACGAGACGTTCCACCCTCTTTCTCTGCCTGTGTCTCTTCCGAGCGAGGCAAAGTTTGTTCTAATGACATCATCATATCACCTGAAGAGGTAGATGCGCCAGTTTCTGTCGATGAAGATTCTGCCGCGGACTCTTTGGTATCGAGTGCGTCGGCTTGCCGCAAACTCAATCCGAGGCGTCGACGATCAGCATCGATACGCAGGATGCGCAGTTGGAGTTGCTGGTTCTCGTGCAGGTTGGCCTTCGGGTCCATGCCGGGCGTAAGTTCCGACAGGTGAATCAATCCTTCGATGCCATCCTCTATGCGGGCGAACGCTCCAAATGGCGCGATTTTGGTAATGGTGCCTGTCACGACCTGGCCGGGGGTGTAGCGTTGCTCCACGGTGGTCCAGGGATCAACTTCCGCCCGTTTAATGGAGAGTGCGATCTTCTTTTTGTCCTTATCGACACTCAAGACCTGGACTTCAACCTCCTGGCCGACTTTGAGTACTTCGCTGGGATGATTGACACGACTCCAGGCCAGCTGGCTGATATGCACCAGTCCGTCCGCCCCTCCCAGGTCCACAAAGGCCCCGAAGTTGGCGAGATTGCTGACGATGCCACGTCGTACTTCCCCTGGCTTCAACTCGTCAAGGAGCTCCTCGCGACGGCGCTGCCTCCACTCCTGGACGGCCAGGCGCTCGGAGAGGATCAGGCGGTTGCGCGCGCGATTGATCTCGATGATTTTGAGCTGGAGCTCTTTATCTTTCATACTCTGGAGCTTGGCCGCCGTCTCCTGATTATCACCACCCTGCGCCACTTCCTCGCGCTTGAGGTTCAAAATCTGGGAGATGGGGACGAAGCCGCGAATACCGGCGACATCGACAATTAAGCCCCCCTTATTGTAATCGATGACCCTGGCCCTGAGCAGTTCGTTATTCTTGTACTGCTCTTCGGCGACACGCCACTGGCGCTCCGCATTTGCCCGCTTGAGAGAGAGCAACGCGTGCCCATCTGGTGTTTCTGGCTGGATGACATAGACGAGGACTTTGTCATTCAGGTGCAGGTTTTCAAAAGACCAGTCGCCACTCGCGGGTAACTCTCGCGTGGAGAGGACGCCCTCCGACTTGAGACCAATATCGACCAGGATCTCATCCTGGTCAATACGCACGATTACGCCATCGACTACATCGCCGCGCTTGATATTGATGGGAGTGGTAGATGCCGCGAGCAACGCTTCCATTTCGTTGAAGTCGTTCATCTCTTCGGGGCTGCTGTTGTTTTTCCCTTGTTCGTCGTTTCCTTCGTACATTGTCTGTACCCGTCCACTTTTAAGATTTGCCGCTGGCATTGTCGAAAGGTCGCCGTGCTTGTGTGCTTGCATGGGTAAAATACCCCCTTCGATCCACGGTTATTTCCCATCCATTGAACGCCCGCCATTTCTGGTAGATGTGCTCTGTTTTTCGTTCGTCTGGTAGCTGTTCATCTGCTGCAAAGGGACGAAATGACTGCACACCGGGACCCTTGGGGATACGTCATTGGACTTGGGCTTATCGGAGGAGGCTGCTCTGGCTGGGATTGCTTCCGCGTTTTCGGTCTCGGCTGGTTCTTCTTTTGCTGAGACCGACCAAAATTCGACAACAAACGGTGTCCTAAAAACGGTGCTACGAAACACTGCTCGCAGACAGGTAAGCCGTGATACGGACATAATAAGAGCCTGAGCACAGTATACCCCCCACTCGATGCTCTAATTATACCAAAAGCCTTCCATGAATGCAAGACAATACACAACCTATTTAGCAGATTGCTCCGATGTTTATTTATCTGCCATATTGTATCATACGTTTGCAAGCGGTTCCAAATGCAGTAATGCTACAATAATTTTATGGATATAAGGAAGAGTAACGAAGTTCTGCTAGCGCTGCGTGCCCGTCTGAAGCCAGTGGAACTCGCCAATGAATTGATAGATGCGCTTGAAGGCCATCGCCCACTTGCTCGTAAGGCAGCGGTATTGATAGGACTTTTTGAGCAGGAAGAGGAACTCTACCTCGCGTTTATTCGCCGTGCCACCACGCTGCGCTCACATAGCGGCGAGATAGCCTTTCCTGGCGGCTCGGTTGACTTGACCGACGCCTCTCCGGTGGAGACGGCGCTGCGTGAAGCGCAGGAGGAGATCGGGTTGGATCCATCCAGGGTAGAGGTACTTGGCATTCTGCCACCTGTGTTTACGGTGGTCAGCAACTTCTTGATTACACCGGTGATCGCCTATTTACCCCAGGGACCCGGTACCTTGCAATTGCAGGCGAGTGAGGTTGACGAAGTGCTGCTGCTACCTTTATATGCCCTGGCCGATCCTACTATTCACCACACCGAGGAGTGGACACGCGGTGGTGTGGCGCGCACCGTTTATTTTTACGATTATGGGCCATATCGTATCTGGGGCGCAACCGCGCGCATGCTTAATGCGCTGTTGGAATTGTTGAATACTCCATAAGTCATAGTTCCCTTGATTCTTTTCGTTCGTTGAATACAATAGAAGATGTGGTTACACATATTTGCTTGTCGTCTCTCCTGTAGCGCGTTTCCTGTAGATTGTTTTGTGAAGCGGTTGGGCTTTGGTCCCTGAGTGGAGAAAACTGTGACGTTGCCAACACCTGATGCTCAGTCTTCAAGATTTCTGTCTCAACACACACAACCTACTCCTGCTATTCCTGCTACTCCGTCTACTCACTCGATGCCTTTTGCTCCCCTTTCGTCGACTCCTCCGATGCCATCTGAGTCTGTGACAGAACCATCTGAGATGTATGCGCGTAGGCGCGCCACTGAGTTTGCCGGGCATTCCTGGGATCTCGCGACTGGTGGCTTGAAGACCTTAACTGCGAAACGTGAACTTCCTCCGCGCCTTGGGAGACGTGTCGACGAGCCGACGGCTTTGGCAGCGGCACAGCGTAGTTATACGTTTGCCCTGGTGATCCTGGCATGCGTCGTGGTCATGCTAATAAGCGGGGGCATTGTCTTATTTGTGCTGCTCCAGCCCTGATGAAACGGGCCGATTTGCTTCATCGGGGGATATAAGCAAGGGAGGCTGCTACGAATATACTGCTGGGACGCCATGTAGCGTGGTGGCGTTGCGAACGGCTTTAACGATAGCGCGCGCTAACGTTGTTGCGGCTGCTGCTCCGATAGCGCTGGTTTGCGATACTGCTATGGACGAGTCATGCAGGATTTGTGAACCTGGTCCCAGCGCAAGCGCAAACACAGTATCTCCATCAAACATAGTATGCGCAGGATGAATAGCCTGTGCCATCCCATCGTGTGCCATTTGCGCGACTTTATTGGTCTGCTCTTTGGTCAACGCGGCGTTGGTGGCGACAACGGCAATAGTTGTATTGCCAAAGGGATTACCTGCCAGGAAATCTGGGCCGTCAGAGCGGCGCGTGCCCGCGATAACCGTTTGTGCCCGCGGGTCAACTATGTCACCCACGGCATTGACGACGACGATTGCGCCAACCAGTGTGCCATCAGAAAGCAACATGCTGGCTGAACCAAGCCCGCCTTTCGTCATGAAGTCTGGTCCGGCCATCTTGCCTACTGTAGCGCCTGTGCCCGCGCCAACTGTGCCCTGCGCAACCGGTTCGCTGCTGGCTTGTTCGCATGCGCGGTAGCCTGCGGAGGCATCGGGACGAATACTGGCCGGGCCAAATGCCAGGTCGAAGATGGCGGCTGCCGGGACGATTGGTACGCGCGCGACGCCTGTGTCGTAGCCGATGCCGCGTTCTTCCAGGTAGAGCATGACACCGCCCGCCGCATCGAGTCCGAAGGCGCTGCCGCCAGTAAGCACGATGGCGTTGACACCTTCAACGAGGGTCATGGGGCGCAGCAGGTCGGTTTCGCGTGTGGCGGGCGCACCGCCTCTTACATCGACGCCACCCATAGCGGGTGTGTCGCAGAGGATAACGGTGCAGCCTGTGCCTGCCTCAAGGTTGGTGTCGTGCCCCACACGAATGCCGGGGATATCGGTGATGTCGTCGTGCATACTTATTTTTGTAGCCTCTCTAATTCCCGCGCCTTCTCTTCAGCAGGTTTGATGACTTTTTCCTCAAGTGAGGCAAGCAGGTCTGTCAATCCTTTGTAATGGTATCCTGGAAGGACCCAGGGATATTGTTTAAAGTCGGGGAACAGGTTGTACAATCTTCTCATTCCATTGAGGAGCGGCTGTACGGGTACAACCGTTTTTGGTAGAATAGCCCGCAGTTCTTGTGAAATGCTTTTG
>VBFM01000408.1:0-8286 GCA_005882595.1 Chloroflexota bacterium | reverse complement strand
AGGTACTGAACGCGGGCGCGAAACTCGCACCATCTCCACGAGCTGTAGCGATGGCCTCGGATATCGTCATCACCATGCTGCCCAATTCTCCCGAGGTCGAGGAGGTTGTAACCGGGCCGCATGGGATACTAGAGGGTGCGCGCAAAGGTTTGATCATCATCGATATGAGCACCATTGCGCCCGCCGTGAGTCGCAAACTGGCGCAGACCACGTCTACACGCGAAGTTCACTTCCTCGACGCGCCCGTCAGCGGCGGCTCGCAGGGCGCGGTCAATGGTACGCTTACCATCATGGTCGGCGGCGAACGCGAGATATTTGAACAGGTGCGCCCGGTGCTGGAAGCGATGGGCAAGAAGGAGAATATCTTCCACGTCGGGCCTAACGGTGCGGGTGAGGTCGTCAAAATCGTGAATAATATCCTGTGCGGTGCGATTGCAGCCTCTATAGCCGAGTCGTTTGTGCTGGGCGTGAAGGCGGGCGCGGATGCCGATACGATGGCAAAGGTCATCGGCGTCAGCAGTGGCGCGAGCTGGCAGCTCTCCAACCAATTCCCGCTGCGCGCCTTCAACGGCAGTTTCCAACCCGGTTTTATGACCGACCTGCTGCATAAAGATCTCGGCCTGGCACTCGACCTGGCTGCCGAGAATACCACTCCTGCGGCCATGACCGCCCTCACACGCCAGATGTACGAGATGGCACGCGCGGAAGGCTATGGCCGCGAGGATTATACATCGCTGCTCAAAGTGTTAGAGCAGATGGCGGGGGTTAAGGTACGAAGTTCGTAGGATCGCTTTATTGCTGTGGAACAGCTTGAATCAGCCCGTGCGAAATGGTCATGCCCAGCACCAGAACTGCCGCGAGGCCAAAGTAGGCCAGCGTCAATACGATACGCTCGCTGATCGATACCTTATAGTAGGCTTGAGCTTCGGGAGTATTGGCGACGGAGCGACGTGACCAGAGCTGCGTTCCTGCCATGAGGATAAAGAAGAGCAGCCAGATCGAAATGCTACCGTACCGGATAAAAGACCAGACCTGGAAAGCCACCAGTCCTAGAAAACCTATAATCCACATACGCCGGTCAATGGCGGCTAATATGCGTCCGCCATCAAATGGGATGATCGGGATCAGGTTGAACAGGTTGATGAAAAAGCCAAAGTAGGCCAGCGGCGCCCAGATGGAACCGGGATTGCTTTGCGCGAGCAGGAAACAGACCGAGGCTGCTAATGCCCCGGCTATCGGCCCGGCAATGCCCACCTCCGCCTCGTCGCGCGCATTCTTGGGCATCCGGCGCATGAGGACTGCCGCGCCCAGCAATGGGATGAAAATCATGCCCCCTATCGGTATGCCTTTCATCTTCATCACCACTGCGTGCCCCATCTCATGAATGAAGAGCAGCGCCACCAGCCCTACAGCAAATTGCCAGCCGAAGATGAGCGCGTAGACCCCGATAGAGATGAGCGCGGTAATACCGGCAAAACCGACCTTGGCAAAAAGCAGCAGCAAGGTATTGAATTTCACGAGCAGCGCGACAATGGTTGCGCCAAGCCCACCCAGGCCCGCCAACCCCTTGCGTTTCTTCCCCTCTTCAGCAGTCTTGCGCTGCTCCGCCCCGGCATCGACGGTATAGCCCTCTAATGAGGACGGGCCGCGATACGCGCTCATTTGAGCAGGATCATAGGCGTACATGTCAGGCGAGGCAGGAGGAGTATAGGCAGGATAGGTCGGGGGCGACTCCAAAGACTGTACCGGTTGCGCAGAACGAGGGGTCTTCGATTCTTCCTGCTTGTAGTACGTGGGATCGGAATAATCAGAAGTATTTCCAATACTTCCGTACTCTCGATAGTCAGCAAATTCGTCAGGATTCCAGGACATTCCAGCCTCGCTTCTGCATAGTCATGTTTTCATTATGTATAATCTTACCATATAAGCATACCATATATACGTTCAACATGCGCCCGCAGTTGTTTTATTCCGCTTCCACGGGCTAACCTCTACAGGGTGATGTTGAAGATCGTGCTGAGCAGCAATAACACGATCAGGATAGTGATGACGACGACGGTTGCCCAGGCGATGATGTTGAAGCCAAGTTTATTGACATGACGCCCCATCAAACGGCGATTGTTGACCAGCAGGATAATGAAGACCAGCAGAATGGGCAGCATGGCAGCATTCAAATCTTGCAGCACGATCAGCACTTGAATGATGGGAAGTCCCGGTATGAGCGTAATCAGTACGCCCAGGACGATTAAGCCCGTGAAAATACTCTGGAAGACAGGAGCCTCGCTAAAGCTGCGTGAGACACCTCGCTCAAAACCGAATGCTTCACAAATACCGTAAGCCGTAGAGAGGGGCAGAACAGCCGCCGCCAGGAGTGACGCTCCAAAAAGCCCTATGCCAAAAAGGTATCTTGCATACGGTCCGGCAAAAGCTTGTAACGAAAAGGCCGCATCTAACGCGGTTTGCACGTCATGATGGTTCACAAAGAGCGTCGCGCCTGTCGCAATCACTACAAATCCCGCAATAAGCATAGCAAAGGCAGTACCGCTAAAGATATCGAGTTGTTCGTAGAAGTAGTCAGCGGTGGAAATACCTTTATCAGCAACCGAGGATTGCACAAAAAACTGCATGTACGGGCTGATCGTAGTCCCTACGAGCGCGACCGCGGTGAGTAAATAGCCGCTATCTCGACTGAGAGACGGCAAGATCAACTGATGGCCAATATCACCCCAGGCAGGATGGGCCGCGAATGCCGCCGGGATATAGGCAAGAAAGCCCAACGACATCAGCAAAAAGACTTTCTCTACCCGGCGGTAGGAACCCTTAATTACAAGCCACCATAGAATCAGCCCGGCAAGCGGCACGACCAGATAGACGAAAGGAGTTTGCGTATCATTCGCCAGCACCTGCACACTGGCGGCGATGCCAAGAAATTCAGAAACGGTTACGCCCGTATTGGCGATGAGCAGCGCCAGCATCGCCAGCACAGTCCAGCGCACGCCAAATTGCTCGCGAATGAGATCGGCCAGGCCTTTGCCCGTCACCGTTCCCATACGAGCACACATCTCCTGCACGATTGCCAGGCAAAAACCGGAGATGGCGAGCGCCCACAGCAGACTATAGCCGTATCTTGCGCCGGACTGTGAAAATGTGGCGATGCCCCCTGCATCATTGCCGGCATTCGCGGCGATCAATCCCGGTCCCAATACCGCAAGGAGGCGAAATAATCCGGAAGAACGACTTAAACGAAAACGCGGCCGCGCCTGCTTTTTCTGTTCAGCGCGGCCTTTGACCACAAGCTTCTGTGCTTCCTGGGGAGGTGTTTCCATAGGTAGCGCACTCAGGAAAGAAGAGATGCAAAACTGCTCTGACCTGTTTTTCCTTTCCTCCTAGGTTGGTGCAGATAATAGCATGCTCTCCCGAGAGTTGCAAGTTCAAAATAGCAGCGTAGCCCAGACTTCCCTATCGCTCTCCCTTTATCACGCCTTCAAGATGCAGGCGTAATAAATTCAGCGCGGCCAGGACTGCGAGGCGTTTGTTGTCTTCGCGAGCGGCACGCCAGCCCGGCCCCATGCCGGTGACTACCCCCTCTGGCCCTTCAATGGCAATGTGCACTGTGCCAACAGGTTTATCCTCCTGCTTCTCCGGCCCGGCCACGCCGGTAATACCCAGCCCATAGTCGGCGTTAAATTGTTCGCGCATAGCATGAGCCATGGCCCGCGCCGTCTCCTCGCTCACGACACCATAGCGGTCTATGATTTCGCGCGGCACACCCATCTGCGCTTTGAGATCGGGACTGTATGATACAACGCCTCCAATAAAGTGCTTGGAACTGCCTGGATCATCGGTGATAGTACTCGCCAGCAGTCCACCGGTTACCGATTCCATGACGGCTAGCCACTGATGGCGTTCTGAAAGGTACCTGCCTACCACTCTCTGCAGCGTATCTTTATCAACACCAAAGATATAATGCCCAAGGATCTGACGCACCTGCGCCTCCATAGCTGCCACCTGCTCTTCCGCCAGTTCACGAGTTTTGGCCTTCGCCGTAATACGCACATCAATAGCATCGGACTTGGCATAGGTAGCGATGGTCGGATTGGTGTTGTGCAGCAGGGCATCCAATTTCTCTTCTACCGTGGATTCACCCAGGCCCCAGACACGCAGGATGCGCGTAAAGATCAGGCCGCCGGCGTAGGGACTGAGGCGCGGGATGACTTCATGTTCCCACATGTGATACATCTCTCGCGGCACCCCTGGCATGGCGACAATGATACGCCCATCCTTCTCAACCCACCAGCCTGGCGCCGTGCCCCGTGGATTAGGCAGCGCCTGGGCTGAAGGAATCAAGGTGGCCTGCTTGATGTTCCGCTCAGGCATCTGCGCGTGACGGACGGCAAATATCCTCCGTAATTCTTCTTCCAGGCGCGGGTCTACCTGCATCGTCTCGCCCAGTAATGCGCTAATCGATTCGCGCGCAAGATCGTCCTCTGTCGGTCCCAGGCCGCCCGTCATAATAATCAGTTCCGAGCGTTCCCAGGCTCGACGCAGCGTCTCAACGATACGTCCCTGGTTATCTCCCACCTGGGAGACAAAATAGAGATCGATTCCCAGCGACGCGAGGCTCTGGGCAAGATAGGTCGCGTTGGTATCGGTAATATGGCCCAGCAGTAGTTCAGTGCCACAGGAGAGTATTTCGGCGCGCATGCATCCTCCAGTTACGGGCGAGAGATTTCGCCCCTACAGTGCTCATTTTAGCGGTTTGTGTCCATATCATATCACTTCTAGCGACAAAGGCCGTCTTTGCTAACAAACAGACTCTATATGCATTACAATCAACATATTGTGCTCAAATCCATAAGAATGTCAATATGTTGTGCCAAAACCCTTGCAATTCCCGTTCTTTACAGGTATACTGAGTTGCGGGTGTTAAAAAACATCCGGTATTTGCAAACGCATTCGCGACATACGCGCTATGTTGCGCCTGTTGTAGACGTAAAAAAAGAAGGAGCCATAGTCAATGGTGGAACAGAAGACGAACACTACTGCCGCCCAGCAGAGTGTTGATGCCCTCGACCCTCAGCACATGACACACCTGGAAGGGATTCGTCAAAAGGTATTCATGGATAGGTATTCGCTCAAGGACCCCGCCGGGCAACCACTCGAATTCTATCCCGAACAGCTCTGGGCGCGGGTAGCGCGAGGCATCGCCGCCGTAGAGAAGACCGAGGAGCTACAGGCCCACTGGGAAAAACGCTTTTACGAGGCGCTTTCCGATTTCCAGTTTGTGCCAGGTGGGCGCATCCTGGCAGGCGCAGGATCGGGCCACCAGGTCACATTCTACAACTGCTACGTTATCCCCAGCCCTGAAGACAGCCGCCAGGGGATTCTCGACAACCTCAAGACCATGACCGAGATTATGGCGCGAGGCGGCGGCGTTGGCATTAACCTCTCGACGCTGCGCCCACGCGGCTCATATATCAAGACGGTGAACGGCACCGCCTCCGGCCCGTGCTCCTGGGCGCAACTCTATTCGGTGGCTACGGGTGATGTAATCCAGCAGGGCGGCTGTTTTGGCCCAGATGAACGTATTGCTACCGATCACGGTCTGATTCGTGCAAAAGAGTTGGCCGATCGCCTGGAAGTAGGTGAGCAAATACAGGCAAAAACCCATCGTGGTTCTCGTCCATTCACCTACGTATTCCGCAACGGCATCAAAGAACTTTACGAAGTGAAAACGCGGCGCGGCTACCACGTTCGTGTCACCCTTGATCACAAAATGGGTGTTCTCCGTCATGGAGAGCTTACGACCATTCCCTTACGCGAACTCCAGGAAGGAGATGAAATTCTGCTATTGCTAGGCGGTGAAGAGAGAAACGAACCACCGCTTATGCCTCTCACCACGAGCCCATACAGGCGTTCTAAGATGAGTACAACACTCAATGAGCAAGTCAAACTGCCAGCATATCTTACGCCCGATCTGGCTTACTTGCTCGGTTTTCTTTACGGTGACGGGCATGTGATGCAGGGGAAAAAAGTTACATGGCACGATGAAAAGGGCATTTCTTACTGCGTAGAGAACTCACGACCCGACATTCAGCAACGCCTCATCACTCTAACGAGGGATCTCTTTGGACTGGAGGCAAAAGTTTATCCGGGTGATGGCGCATGTTCAGTTATTACCATCTTTTCACGCTTACTGGTAGAATGGCTACAAGAAAACGGTCTGCTCAAACAGAAAGCAGCACATGTCCGGGTTCCAGAAGCGATTTTTCATTCACCAACTCCTGTAATTGCAGCTTTCATCGGCGGATATTTTGATGCAGACGGCTGTGATCGAGGAAGAAAGGGCGGCTATGGTTTCGACAGCGTGAGTCGTGAGATGCTAGAAGATATCCAGCAACTACTCCTTGCGCAAGGTATTGTCTCTCATATTGCCACACAAGACCGCACAAAACAAGGATGGGCATCCATTCATCGACTGCTCATCACGGGTGCGCAATTCAGAGAGCGATTTAGCAACTTTATTAACTGTCACAAAGACCAGCAACGCCTGGGATACCGTAGCCATAACAGCAATTACCCGATAGAAGTATGGGATACATTGGGTATTCCTGGCCGCTACTACCAGGGACTGTTTGACTCAACTAAAAAGCGGGTATCACACTATGCACTCACGCGTGTTCGTGAGCGTGTTGCACCCTCCGCAGGCATAGGTATGCTAGAGCGTATCGACGCTCTCTTGAATGTTCTACCCGATACTATTGTCTCGATCACACCTGTTGGCCTCTCAGATGTATACGATTTTGAAGTTGACGATGTGCATCTTCTATCGGGCAGCGGCTTCTACACCTCCAACTCGCGTCGAGGCGCATTGATGCTCATGCTTGATGATACCCATCCTGATATCGAAGAGTTCATCACGGTCAAACGCACCGCGGGGAAGATCGAACATGCCAACCTCTCTGTGTGCATCTCCGACAGGTTCATGCAAGCGGTAAAAGATGATGCAAAGTGGGACCTCACCTGGCAAGGTGAGGTGAAGAAGACGATTCGCGCTCGCGATCTCTGGGATTTGATCTGCACATCGGCATGGGAGTCTGCGGAGCCAGGGATGGTCTTCATGGACCGTTATAATACGCTTTCAAATACCTGGTATTATGAGAATATTCGCTGTGTAAATCCTTGCGGAGAGCAGGGTCTTCCACCCTGGGGCGTTTGTAATCTCGGAGCTTTGAATCTCTCGGCTTTCGTGGTCGATGACAAAATGGATTACGAGCGGCTGGCGGAGATGAGCAAGGTAGCGATGCGCTTCCTGGACAATGTGGTCGATGCGAATGAGTACTTTATCGAGGAAAACCGCGTGGCACAGCTTGGCACGCGGCGCACCGGGCTGGGTACGATGGGGCTGGCAGATGCGCTTATCAAGATGAAGGTTGCATACGGTAGTAATGAGTCACTGCCGGTCATCGAGCGCATCTACGCCACTATTCGCGACGCCGCCTACGAAGCTTCAGCCGATATCGCGGCCGAGAAAGGGACATTTTCGCACTTTGATCGTGATAAGTATGTGCAGGGGCAATTCATCAAGCAGCTGCCAAAGGTCGTCCAGGAGAAGATTAAGCAGCAGGGTATTCGCAACGCGGTCCTGCTGACACAGGCCCCCACAGGTACTACCAGCTTGCTATCAGGAGTAAGTTCTGGTATCGAGCCGGTATACGACTTTGCGATGGTACGACGTGATCGCACGGGGGAGCACATCCTGTATCACCCACTGCTCCAGGAATGGCGTGACAGGCATCCCAACGAGCCAACGCCTGAGTACTTCGTTTCGTCAAAGGACCTGACGCCGGAAGAACATGTGCGTGTGCAAGCTATGGTGCAGAAATACACCGACTCAAGCATCAGCAAGACGGTTAATGCACCTCACGATCACACTGTCGAGCAAGTGCAGACGCTGTACCGCCTGGCCTATGAGATGGGCTGTAAAGGCGTCACCTACTATCGTGATGGTTCACGTGATGCTGTTCTCACTCGCGTTGAAGATGAGAAGAAAGCGGCAGAGGCAAAACAAGCACCGATGATAGAGCCTGTCACCTCTATTCAAGATGGCGTCAAGCCGCGACCATCGGTAGTGCATGGCTACACGCGCCAGGTGAGCGCGCCTGAGGGCAAGATCAACATCACGATCAATAGCGACGAACACGGGCCATTGGAGGTCTTCGTCAACGTCGGGAAAGCTGGCAGCGACATTGCGGCCCTGGCGGAGGCCCTGGGTCGGCTGATCTC
>VBFM01000407.1:0-13572 GCA_005882595.1 Chloroflexota bacterium | reverse complement strand
ATGAAACTGCCACAGCGTCTGCGCGACGTGGGCGTGCAGGAGACCGATCTGCCTCACCTGGCGCGGGTCGCGCTGCAGAGCCGTGCTGTACAGAGCAATCCAAAGCCAATTCGTGACGTGGCGCAAATTGAGGAGGTGCTGCGGGCGGCGTGGTAACTGGCTACGTATCAGTAATTAGACCAGAAAATAGAAAGGAGGAAGTCCCTAGTGGCATCACGATTCTGTTGGGGTGCCATGATGTTCTGTTATTATTACCTCAACAGGACGAGGACAAGCACAAGGCCCCCGCATCCGCACCACACCGCACCTTGTCCCTACGAGCGGGGCGAAGTTGGTTCGTAAACGGGACGCTTATTGGACGCGATAAATCGCGTCCCTACAGGCCGGATGAAATGAGACGGCCAGGGAGGTTATTATGGCAGTCAACTCAATGGATTACAGCGCGAAGGATACCGTACTTGATGTGATACGTACGGAGCGCGCCAGCTTCTACGACATTATTGACGACCCGAGGAACTGGGAGGTTCAGACTCGCTGCACCGAATGGGAGGTGCGCGACATTGCGGGCCACATGATCGATGTGACCGAAGGGTATTTGTCTCGCTGGGATATGGCCCGTACGGGCGAACCGGCTGACGCGCTGGGCCTGCTGGTGATGGGTGAGCGCCTCAACGAGAAAGCCCAGGAGTTTCGCAGCCTGCCTCGCGAAGAAGCCATCGCGCGGCTCAAGAGGGATTCGGACACGATGCTCGCTATTTTCGATGCTCTGACCGCTGAAGAATGGGGCGGCTTCAATGTTACCCACCCCTATATGGGTCCACTGCCGACGCTCTTCTACCCCGCTTTCCATGTCATGGACTATGGCGTGCACACATGGGATATGAAGTGGGGGCTGGGTCAGAAGGACGCGAAGCTGGACGAGCGCACGGCGGGTGTGCTGGTTCCATACATGTTCATCTTGATGCAGGTGACGGTGGACCAGGAATCGGTCAAGGGCATGGACATTGAATTTGGGGTGAAGGTTGATGGAGAGTGGGGCGGTCAGTGGCGCGTCAAAGTGAAAGATGGAGCTTACACCTATGAGCCAGCCGAGAACCTGGACGGCGTGCAGGCCCTGTTCCATTTCAAGAGCGCCTCAGATTTTGTGCTCACCACCTTCCAACGCTTTCCCGGTGGTGAGACGAGCGGCGACCCGAAGGTGATTGACCAGGTTCGACACATGTTCTTCAGGATTTAGTCAGGATGGCACCTGCAAGGCTACACATCCATCTCCTTGCGTCCGCATTGGCAGGAAACGAGTAGGGCCTTGCAGGTGTCCCGCGGAGGTTTCACCATGTCAAAAATACAGGCTCAAGGTGTTCACCACATCACCTTTGTCGGCTCTAATCGCGAGACGACCATTGACTTCTACTCGAATGTGCTGGGTATGCCGTTGGTGTTCGAGCAGCCCAATCTCGATGTTCCAGATGAGACACATCTCTACTTTGATCCAGGTGATGGACGATTGATCACCTTCTTTGTGCGCCCCACGCGGACAGATGATCCTACCCCCAATCCTCAGGATACCGGCAACCTGCATCACCTCGCCCTCACCGTCTCGCGTGCCACCTATACACAGGTTGCTTCGAGGTTGAATGAGCGCGGCATCTGGAATACGGGCAATATCGACCGGGGTTTCATGGATTCGATTTACTTTCGAGACCCCAACGGGCAACTGCTCGAAATGGCTTGCTACAAGTTTGTTGCGCCGGAAGGCTTTACCGCGGTTGATGTACTCGCCACAGCGCATCGCCTGCGAGTGGCCGAAGGAGCGTATAATATTCAAGACGCGCATATCGCAGATGCTATAGCTGAGCTGACCCAGCGTAGAGCAATTCCTATCACAGAGGTGGCGTTGACTTGACCGACATAACACCGCCATCCGAGGCGGAAGGGCTGCATATAGGCACGTTCTGGGTAGTGAATCTGGGCCAGGAGCAGGGGACCCAACCAGGGCAACGGGCAGATACCGATCCTGGGCAGGAGGCACATACCGAACCAGGGCGGGAACAGCGGGCAGACACCGATCCGTTTAGAGCAACCGAACCAGGGCGGGAGGCAGATACCGAGCCAGGGCAGAGGGCAACAGATCCGGCGCGGGAGGCAGACCGACCAGGGCGGGGGCAAGCCCCGCCCGTACCCTATACGAAGCACAACCGGCCCGTCCGTATAGGGTACGGGCGGGGCTTGCCCCCGCCCTGGTAGCTCACAAAGAGGGTACAAGCGGGACTTGATCCCGCCCTATAGCTCACAAAGTATGAAGGAGAAACAACATGGCAAACGTCTACTACGACGCAGATGCGAATCTGGAACTTATTCAGCAGAAACGAGTCGCCGTCATCGGTTATGGCAGTCAGGGGCACGCTCATGCCCTCAACATGCACGATAACGGCTGCAATGTAGTCGTCGGTCTACCCGCGAGCAGCAAAAGTCGCGAGAAGGCAGAGGCCGATGGCCTTGAGGTGATGACACCGGCAGCTGCCGCAGAGCAGGCCGATATCATCATGATACTCATTCCCGATCAAAACCATCGTGAGGTATTTGAACGCGATATTGCGCCTGGATTGGCTCCTGGGAAGACGCTCATGACGGCACACGGTTTTAGCCTGCATTATTCGCAGATCGTACCTCCGCCCGATATCAACGTCTCCATGGTAGCGCCCAAAAGCCCGGGTCACATGATGCGCCGCCTCTTCACCGAGGGAGTCGGCGTTCCCGCGCTCTGGGCCGTTCAACAAGATGCAACAGGCAATGCCGAGGCCATCACCCTGGCATACGCGCGCGCCATTGGCTGTACCCGCGCAGGCGTGCTGCGCACCACCATCGCTGAAGAGACCGAAACCGACCTCTTTGGCGAGCAAGCCGTGCTCTGTGGAGGCGTCACCGCCTTGATCCGTGCAGGCTTTGAAATACTCGTGGAAGCAGGCTACCAGCCAGAGGTGGCGTACTTTGAGTGCATGCACGAAATGAAACTCATCGTAGACCTGATGTACCAGGGCGGTATGAGCTACATGCGCTACTCCATCAGCGACACCGCCGAGTTCGGTGATTACGTCTCTGGCCCGCGCATCATCGATCAACGTGCGCGCGATGAGATGCGCAAAGTATTGCAAGAAATACAGAACGGGGCCTTTGCCACGCGCTGGATACTTGAGAACCAGGCCGGTCGCCCCAGCTTCCAGGCCATGCGCCGCGCCAACTCGCAACACCAGATCGAACACGTAGGCCGCGAACTGCGCGCCATGATGCCCTGGCTCAACGCCCCAAATAAAAAGACAGAAATCGCGGAATCCAAATCTTAGAGGAAAGATTATCATGACAGACCCAACAGGAAATCCCGTAATTCGCATTTTTGATACAACGCTGCGCGATGGCGAACAATCGCCCGGAGCCACTATGACCACGCAGGAGAAGCTGCAAGTGGCCCAGCAGCTTGTGCGCCTCAACGTAGACATTATCGAAGCAGGCTTTCCTGCCGCCTCTCCTGGCGACCTCGAAGCAGTGCGAGAGATCGCGCAGAAGGTTCAAGGTCATGGCGTCGCTATTGCCGGGCTTGCCCGTGCCGGCATCGGTGATATCGATGCCGCCTGGGAAGCCCTTCGCGACGCTGAACGGCCGGTAATCCACGTCTTTCTTGCAACATCGGAGATTCATCTCAAGCATAAATTAAAGATCGATCGCGAAGAGGCGCTGCAGCGAGTGAGTTCTATGGTAGCCTATGCGCGCAACCTCTGTCCAACCGTCGAGTTTTCGGCAGAAGATGCCACGCGCAGCGATTGGGACTATCTCTGCCGTGTCTTTGAGGCCGCTATCAAGTCGGGCGCAACCACTATTAACGTGCCTGATACCGTCGGCTACTCCTTGCCGCACGAGTATGAAATGCTCTTCCGTTACCTGCGCGAGCGTGTCCCAGGCATGGAGGATGTCATTATGAGCGCCCACTGCCACAATGATCTCGGCATGGCCACGTCTAACACGCTGGCCGCCATCAAAGCTGGCGCGCGCCAGGTCGAAGTAACCATCAATGGCCTGGGTGAGCGTGCAGGCAATACTGCCATGGAAGAAGTCGTAATGGCGCTGCGCACGCGACCCGATTGCTTTGGTAACGCCGACACGCGTGTCAACGCGCGGGAACTGCTCGCCGCAAGCCAGCTGGTAAGCCAGCTCACCAGTATACCGGTGCAGCCCAATAAAGCCGTCGTCGGGGCAAACGCCTTCGCCCATGAAGCCGGCATCCACCAGGATGGCATGCTCAAAAACCCACTCACTTACGAGATCATGACACCCCAGTCCGTCGGATGGACCGATACCAAACTCGTGCTTGGCAAGCACTCCGGGCGTCATGGACTGGATGCACGCCTGCGCCAGTTGGGCTTCCGGCTCAGCGCCCAGGAACTGCAGTTCGCCTATCGCAATTTTGTCGAAATAGCAGATCGCAAGAAGCATATCACCGATGCCGACTTGAACTACATCGTAGAGGTCGTCAAGGAAACCCCGTCAGCCGTCTAGTGTGTGTAAGGGCGAAACCGCGAGGGTCGCTCTTACACAATAAGGAGCATATTCGTGACCCAGACCGAAACCTCAACATCACAAGATAATAATCACCAGCCTGCAAAAGCAGAAGCGCCAAAAATACCTGTGCTAAGCCTTGACGAAGGCTATGCCTACTTCGAGGGACAGATTGTCCCCATGAGCGAGGCCAGGATAAGCATCACCACCCATGCCTTGCACTATGGCACAGCCTGCTTCGAAGGCATACGCGGCTACTGGAACGAGCAGCACCAGCAGTTATACCTGCTGAAGCTGCGCGAACACTACGAGCGTATGGCTAACTCCTGGAATGTCCTGCGCATGCAGCCCAAAGAATCGATCGATGACCTGTGCCGTATCACACTCGAACTGGTGCGCAAGCATAACTACCGCCATGATGTGTACGTGCGCCCCATCACCTATAAGTCATCGCGCACCATCAAGCTCACCCTCAGTTCATTGGATGATGCCACCGCCATCTACACCTTCGCCATGGGCAATTATGTCGATATCAGCGCAGGATTGAACGTCTGCACATCGTCCTGGAGACGCGCCAATAGCAACGCCATGCCTGTACGCGCTAAAGTCACCGGAGCCTACATCAATAGCTCCCTGGCTGTAGACGACGCCAACGCCGCCGGTTTTGACGAAGCTATCATGCTCACCCAGGATGGTACCGTTTCAGAGGCCAGCTCGTGCAACCTCTTTCTCTTGCGCAATGGCAAGCTCTCGACTCCCGCCCTTTCAGAAGACATCCTCGAGGGCATCACGCGCAATGCCTTGATCGATATGGTGCGCGATGAATTTGGTATCACCGTGCAAGAGCGGCGCATCGACCGCACCGAACTCTATGCCGCGGATGAAATCTTCTTGTGTGGTACAGGCGTGCAGGTTTCACCGGTCTCCAGTGTAGACCGCCGTCCGGTGGGAACCGGCAAACCTGGACCATTCAGCATGAAGCTGCAAGCGCTCTATCTCTCTGCCTGCCGCGGCGAGCATGAAAAATACCGGGACTGGGTAACTCCAGTGTATTAAGAGGCTAGCAATTATTGAAATGCAGCCAGAAACGACGCTGGCGCGTCTAGTCACTGCGTGACTCATCTGGCTGAAAGGAGCGAAATGCGTTCAGATCAAATCAAGCTGGGCTTTGAACGAGCGCCACATCGCGGCTTGCTGCGCGCAACCGGCGTTGTGGGAGAAAATGATTTCAAGAAACCCTTTATCGCCGTCTGCAATTCGTATGTTGACGTGGTACCAGGGCATGTCCATTTGCAGGCCTTCGGGAAACTGGTAAAAGAGGCTATCCGCGCGGCGGGCGGCGTACCGTTTGAGTTTAACACTATTGGCGTTGATGATGGCATCGCCATGGGCCACATCGGCATGAAATACTCCCTCCCCAGCCGCGAACTGATTGCCGACTGCGTGGAGACCATGATCGAGGCCCACCGCTTCGATGGCATGGTCTGTATTCCTAACTGCGACAAGATCGTCCCTGGAATGCTCATGGCCGCCATGCGTCTCGATATTCCCACCATCTTCGTCAGCGGCGGGCCGATGGCCGCGGGTAAGCTGGCAGATGGGCGCACCATCGACCTGATCAGCGTCTTCGAGGGCGTTGGCGCGTATCAGGCTGGCAAGATCAACGACAGTGAATTGTTGGAACTGGAACAGCAGGCCTGCCCCACCTGTGGCTCCTGCTCGGGCATGTTTACCGCTAACTCCATGAACTGCTTGATGGAGGCCCTGGGCATCGCGCTTCCCGGCAATGGCTCATACCTGGCAACGAGCGAGGCACGCAAAGAGCTTGCACGCGAAGCCGGTCGCAGCATCATGCGCCTGATCGAAGCCAACCTCACGCCGCGTCAAATCGTCAACGCCGAGACCATTGATAACGCCTTTGCCCTGGATATGGCCATGGGAGGTTCGACCAACACCGTCCTGCACGTGCTCGCCATTGCGCGCGAGGCCGGAGTAGACTACTCGCTAGATCGCATCAACCAGGTGGCCGCGCGCATACCCCACCTCTGCAAGGTAAGCCCCTCCGGAAAGTGGCACATGGAAGACGTTGATCGCGCGGGTGGTATCGGTGCAATCTTGAAAGAACTTTCCAGGAAGCCCGGCGCGCTGCACCTGGACCGTCCTACCGTCACGCTCAAGACGCTCGGCGAGAATATCGCCACGGCGGAGATTTCTGACCCGGAGGTTATTCGCCCGGTCGACAATCCGCACAGCGAACGCGGTGGGCTGGCCTTACTCTTCGGCAATCTTGCCCCCGAGGGGGCGGTCGTGAAAGTTGGTGCAATCGCGCCTTCTATGCTGCGCCACTGCGGACCTGCGCGTATCTACAATTCACAGGAAGAGGCCTGCGCGGGCATCTTGAATGGACAGGTGCGGCCCGGTGATGTCGTGGTCATTCGCTACGAAGGGCCGCGCGGCGGGCCGGGAATGCAGGAAATGTTAGCCCCCACCGCCAACCTCATGGGTATGGGTCTGGGCGAGCAAGTCGCCCTCATCACCGACGGGCGTTTCTCTGGGGGCACGCGCGGCGCCTGTATCGGCCATGTCTCGCCCGAGGCCGCGGCAGGAGGACCCATCGCCGCGCTCGTGGATGGAGATATGATTAACATCGACCTGGTCGAGCGCCGCCTCGACGTTGATCTGAGTCCCGCCCAGATCGCCGAACGCCGCGAGCAGGTTACGCCGCCAGCTAATCGCGTAAACAGTCGCTGGCTGCGCCGCTACGCCTCGATGGTAACATCAGCGAATACAGGTGCGGTGCTTGCGGATGTGTAATCATCGCGAGAGGCCAGAGCGGGGGCAAGCATCACTGTCCACCCTGATTGAACCTCTGTCTGACGTGTAATCATCGCGAGAGGCCAGGGCGGGGACAAGCATCCTAATCCCCCTGGATTGCTCTGTCTGACGTATAATCATCGCGAGAGACCAGGGCGGGGGCAAGCCCGGCCCGTACCCTATACGAAGCACAACACGGACCCCGTATAGGGTACGGGCCGGGCTTGCCCCCGCCCTGGAAATGTGGAAATAGTAGTAGGGTACGGGTGGCGGCTCTGTCCCCGCTCTGGAAATGTGGAAATAGTAGAAAATAGGAGACCAAATAATGCCAAAAACTATGTTCGATAAAATCTGGGATGCGCACGTTGTGCGTGAGGTACCCGGTGAATCTACCATCTTGTATATCGACCGCCATCTCGTGCATGAAGTGACCTCACCACAGGCTTTTGCAGGTTTGCGGGCTGCCGGTCTTCAAGTACGCCGGCCTGATGCAACGATTGCCGTCCTCGACCATATTGTGCCGACGCTGCCTGGACGACAGATGCTTGACGTAGTAGACCAGGAAAACGTGCGCAGCATCACCACATTGAGGCAGAACGTGCGAGACTCTGGTTTAACCTTCTTTGATATGGCCGATGCGCGCCAGGGAATTGTGCATGTTATCGGGCCGGAACTGGGTATCACGTTGCCAGGCATAACCATTGTCTGTGGTGATTCCCACACCTCGACTCACGGAGCGCTCGGAGCGCTGGCCTTCGGCATCGGGACAAGCGAGGTCGAGCAGGTGCTGGCCACACAATGCCTGTTGCAGCAGCGCCCTAAAACTATGAATATCCGTGTTGAGGGCAAGCTAGGCGCTGGCATCACCGCCAAAGACCTGGCGCTGGCTATTATTGGAGAGCTGGGTATAGCCATAGGAACAGGTCATGTAATCGAGTTCAGCGGCTCGACCATACGCGGCCTTTCGATGGAAGGACGCATGACCCTCTGCAACATGGCAATCGAAGCGGGCGCGCGCGCCGGCATGGTTGCCCCCGATGACATCACCTTCGAGTACATTAAGGGTCGTCCTTTTGCGCCCCAGGGCGAGCTTTTTGAGCAGGCTGTAGCCGCGTGGCGACAACTGCCCAGCGACCCCGGCGCACCATTTGATGCAGTGCATGAAGTGCATGTTGATGGGCTGAGGCCGCAGGTGACGTGGGGCACAAATCCCGCTATGGTTGTTGATATTCATGGCGTCGTGCCAGACCCGGCGCAACAAAAAGAGCCGCAGAAACGCGAAGCCTACGAGCGCGCCTTGCAGTACATGGGGCTTGCACCGGGTCAGAAAATTACCGAGATTCCTCTCGATACCGTTTTCATCGGCTCCTGTACCAACTCGCGCATAGAAGATCTGCGCTTGGCTGCACAGTATATTGGGGGCAAACACGTTGCACCCTCTGTACGGGCAATAGTCGTGCCCGGCTCAACAAATGTGCGCCGTATGGCCGAAGAAGAAGGATTGGCCGACATCTTCCGCCAGGCTGGCTTCGAGTGGCGTGAGTCGGGATGCAGCATGTGCATCGCCATGAACGGCGATGCGCTCTCGAAAGGCGAGCGCTGCGCCTCCACCAGCAACCGCAACTTCGAAGGACGCCAGGGCCGTGGCGGACGCACACACCTGGTCAGTCCACCGATGGCCGCAGCGGCAGCTATCGCCGGGCATTTTGTCGATATACGAACCGCAGACTAAACCCATCAGCTGCTTTGCATTCCGGCTTCGGTTGATGCCTGGTGGGCGGCCGCGAGTGTCGCCACCAGGCATCAACCGAAGAACAAGCCCATCAACATCCGTAGGGGCGAGAGCGGTGGGGAGTGGAAGGGAGGGCCTTTATGGTCGCCCGCGTCCTGTTCATCTGCCATTCACCTTGGGGGAACCTCATCGTCCGCCCTCGCCCCTACCATACATTGACATGCATGCTTGCCTGGAAGTATACTTGAGTTATAGCAAAATAACGGTGTTATCTGTATGCTCCCCAGTGTTACAGGCCAATTCGCGCACAACTGCGCCGAGTTTATGCACATGCCGAGGTGACGCATATGACGACGGTTGTACGTTCCGAACCCTTATTTCTTTCCACTCTCCCTGGTCGTTACTACTACGATCCCGCCATCTACGCGTTGGAGCTAGAGAAGATCTTCTCCAGTATGTGGGTATGCGCTGGCCGCGCAGATACCATTGCGAAACCAGGAGCATACCAGATGGTAACAATTGGAACAGAAAGCGTCATCGTGGTGCGCAACCGCGAGGGTGTGCTCAATGCTTTCCTGAACGTCTGCCGGCATCGTGGGGCCCGTTTGTGTTCTGAGGTAGCGGGTCAGTTGAAAGGCTCGATTCAATGCCGTTATCATGCCTGGACCTACGGCCTGGATGGCCGTTTGATCGGCGCACCCAATGTCATGAGCGATGAGCAGTTCGACCGCACCACCTTTGGGCTGTTTCCTGTAGCGTTAGAAGTCTGGGAGGGCTTTATCTATCTCAACCTCTCCGATCATCCCGCGCCGCTGGCCGACCAGTTGCACCCGACAATCCTGGAGCGTTTTGGCACCTACGAGCCATTCGCGCGCTATGGGGTTGGCAGCCTGAAAGTTGGCAAGAGCATCACCTATGACATAGCGGCTAACTGGAAACTGCTGCTGGAGAACTTCATGGAGTGCTATCATTGCAGTCCGATGCACCCCGAATTGTGTGATGTGCTGCCAGGTTTCCGTTCAGGGAAATCGTATATAGGTGGCGATGCCGCGACTCTGGCGCATGGCATCGAGTCATTCTCCATGACCGGCAAGGCCAGCCGCCCACCGCTCAAGGGACTATCGCCTGATGAAGCGCGCAAATATTACGGCGAAGTTTTACTGCCGAATGTCTTGATAAACCTGCTAGGAGATCACGTCGTCGCGCATACCGTCTGGCCGATTGCGCCTGACCGCTCCCTCATCGTCTGCGACTGGCTCTTCGACGCCGGCGTGGTAGCAGCAGCGAATTTTGACCCGATGGACGCCGTTGAGCTATTCGATATCGTGAACAGGCAGGACTGGGAAGTCTGCGAGATGACGCAGAAAAGCATGGCATCCAGGGCGTTCAGAAACGGCGGGGTCTACGTCCCCACCGAGCGACATATTCGCGCATTTGCTGATTTTGTGCTGGAAAAATTGGACGCGTAAAGATAGACTTCTGAAAAGCCACCCTGCCCCAGGAGATGGAGCAGGCGGTAGTTGCCGAATTGCTGTTTCAGTCGCTGGTTCACCACGGGGAATACTCCTTTCGAGCCGCTCACCAACCGATCACCTGTGCCATGGATGAGCATACCCTATTTTTTGCGCCGCCGCAAGAAAATCGAACAAGAGGAGTACTACCGATCCGACTGCCTGAGCGAAGCTAGCACGCAGTGCGTTGGCAGTCGGAACAAGAGGAGTACTGCCGATCCGACTGCCTGACACGCAGTGTAGAACGCAGTTCGTCTGGTTGTTGGGCAGTTGGAAAAAGAGGAACAAGGGATGCTAATACCGCGTATTTGGTGATATGCTAACCATAGAATGAGGGGTGCAATTCATTGCGCCCTGGAGCCAAGAAGCGGTCTGCGAAGACATAAGTCATCCCAAAAAGTGAAAAGGGAAGGAGAACAAAAGGTTTCAAACGGCTAAAAAGGCTGTCGAGGGGCAGAAAACAGACGAGAACCTCGTGATTGCAGCAGGCTCTCGCCTGTTTCGGTGCTCACATCAGGGTGGTCCGTATCGGTGCCTATCTGACAGACAAAAAGGCGGCAAAGACACCGATCTCGCGTTTCGCCGCCTTAGCTCCCGTTGGCCTGGTAAGCTAGTTTAAGGGTTCGCTCCCGGTATCCAAATCCGGGATGACTCATGAAAGCACGGCTTGAATTGGCTCAGCTTGCTGTTGCTTTCTCAACAACCACTTGCTTCAAACGTTCTCTCATTTCCTGGTGTTCGGGTGGATGCTGCTCGACAGAGACCGCGTGGAGAGGTGGAGCAACCATAGCTGATGCCTGCCCAGCGTGGGGGCTCAATGGATGCTCGATGGAGACCGCGCTGAGCGGTTGAGCGATAGACTCGAGCGATAAGCCCTCGGCTTTGACCCCGAACAGCACCTCGCTGAGCCCGCCCAGGATCATGATGCCTGCTCCAATCAGGTAGCCAATAAAGAGTCCCGTGGTACTCGAAGCGTCTCCGATAAGCGCTCCATACAGCAGCGGGCCTGTCGCACCGGCAATCTGCGCGATGGCGAAGAACACTGCAATGGCTTCTGCGCGGATCTCAATCGGGAATATCTCACTGACTGTGAGGTAGCCCGAACTCGCTCCGGCGGAGGCGAAGAAGAAGATGATCACCCACGCGATTGTCTGCGTGAGCGCAGTCAGCGCTCCAATGTTAAACAAAAAGGCGCTCAATGCCAGCAGAACGCCGGATAGAATGTACGTGCCTGCGATCATCTTCTTGCGCCCGAGGGTGTCAAAGAACTTGCCCAGCACGAGTGGTCCTGCCAGATTACCGACTGCGAATGCAAGACCGTACACAGGCACCGTCTTTGGGTCCACGTGGTAGAACTTCGTGAGCACGATGGCATAGGTGAAGAAGATCGCGTTATACAGAAACGACTGGGTGATCATCAAGGACGCACCCAGGATGGCGCGCTTCGGATACTGCTGGAACACCACGCGCAGGAGCGTGGGATAGCCATACAGCTTCTCTGGCATTATATTGATTGCGGAGATGTCGTCGACCGGCACAAGCGTTTGTCCAGCCCTCCTCGCCTCGTCCTCGATTGCGCTGCACGCCCTTTCCGCCTCTTCTGCGCGGCCATGAGTGACGAGCCAGCGCGGACTTTCGGGAAGATTGCGGCGGACGAACACAATCACCAAGGCCAGAACCGGACCGAGCAGGAAGGCCAGGTGCCAGCCGAGCGGCACGGGTATCAGGTTGAGAAACAGCAGAGTAGCGAACGTGCCGAGGATAGAACCGGCCCAGTAGGTTCCGTTGACTCCTATATCGACGCGCCCACGATAGCGTGCCGGCATCATCTCGTCGATGGCGGAGTTGATGGCCGCGTATTCACCGCCGATGCCGAGACCGGCGACGAAGCGTGTCGCATAGAAGTAAATGACCCAGAACAGGCCCTGGCCAAAGGTAAAGGCCGAAAGCCCGCTACCAACCAGATACACGCCCAGGGTGAATATAAACAGCGTGCGGCGCCCCAACTTGTCCGAAAGCCTCCCGAAGACGAGCGCGCCGATCACTTCACCGACGAGGTAGATGGTCGCGATCAGTCCCACCTGGGCTGTTGTTAGATGGAGTGTGTTGGGCTGGATGAGAACTCCAGTGACCGCACTGGCGATCGTGATCTCCAGGCCATCAAGTACCCACGCCACTCCAAGTCCGAAGACCATGCGGGTGTGAAACGGCGACCACTTCAAGCGATCAAGGCGTGTGGGAATGGTGGAGCGAATAGGTTTCTCTGCTACTGCATTGGTATCTACAATTGAGTCGCTCATGGGAGCCTCCTCTTGTGCTTCATTGCACCTTGTTCAGCGCTTGTCAAACTTTCCCTAAGAAATTACAGAGGTAATCCAATTGTTGTCCTTTGCTTCATCGTGAAAATCCTCGAAGAAACCATCGATTTCTGCATAGGATAGAGGCATATAATTAACACTCTTGCACGCTAAAATAGGTTTCTCTGCAAAAAGAGATGCAATTTCTTCTGAGGATGCAAGTGGCCTGATAGACCAGTGGTCATATTCTTCCCTCACGTTGTTCCTCCGCAACCGCCTGGCGTTCAAAAAAAAGTACATCCTCAAAATTTACGACGACAAATATGGTCCTTCGGCAATTGTCGGCCAGGCAGCGCATAAAGCCCTTGAGCTGTACTTCAAAGGTATGGATAATAAAACAGCTATCCAGGCCGGCCTCGATCAGATCGNNAGATCGACCACACATCCGACAGCGAAATAGACTTCGGCAAGACCGGATCGCGCGAGAAGATGCTGAAGGACTACAGCCAGGCGATCAATTTTTACTTCCAGGAAATGCCGAAGTATAATGAGGTCATCGGCATCGAAAAGAGCATCACTCAAACTACATGATCCTTGATAATCCGCCAGAGAGGAGAAACGGAATGAGACCAGAACTTGAAGATATATATATGGGCCAGCTGGCTTCGCC
>VBFM01000308.1:0-3181 GCA_005882595.1 Chloroflexota bacterium | reverse complement strand
GCAGCGCGCGTTTCACCTGCACACAGCTCGCGAGTGGCTTCCTCATACAAGCAAGCCGCGATGGTCTTTCCTCATTTACCGTGGATGACATGGCGAAGAGCATCCATATGCAGGCTACATCACTGCAAAAGGCCGGTCGTCACGTCGATCTTCAACTACTCCAACAACCTGGAGCGCGTCAACGAGCAGAAGGCTTTCTGGCCTATGCCGCTCGCCACCAACTGGTGCGGCGCAACACCCAGAGCGCCTGGACACCGACCATCACTGAAACGCCTATCAAGGTACGTCCAAGAGAGGCAGGCTATGACCAGTTCCCACTCGTGTATGCCTGGAATGAACTCCAAGAGATGCTGAGCGTTTCCTCGTAGACAAGAACCAGGTCATGTTCCCGCCCTGGGACACCATTCTATCAAAGTGGTGCGAGAGCGTTTTTTCCTCGTTCCCGGTTTACATAAACATGCGCCGTGTGATATACTCAGTTCAACCAGGAGGAGCGAATGGACGATCTGAGTGTCTTTACCGGTAATGCGAACCGCCCATTGGCGGCTTCGATCTGCAAACATCTGCGCATCCCACTCGGTGACGCAGATGTTTTTCAATTCAGCAATGAAAATATCTTCGTGAAGATCAACGACAACGTGCGTGGGCGCGACGTATTTGTCATTCAGCCCTTCAGCTTCCCCGTCAATCGCTCCATTATGGAACTCCTCATCATGATCGACGCCCTCAAGCGCGCCTCCGCCGCCCGCATCACCGCCGTCATTCCCTACTATGCCTATGGCCGTACCGATAAAAAAGACCAGCCGCGCGTCCCCATCACCGCCCGCCTCATCGCTGACTGTATTACCGTCGCCGGCGCCCACCGCGTCTTGACCATGGATATGCACGCGGGCCAGATACAGGGCTTCTTTAATATCCCCGTCGATGAATTGACCGCCCAGATACTCCAGGCGCGTTACTTCGTCGAAAAAGATATGGATAATTTTACAGTGGTTGCCGCCGATGAGGGTTTTGCGAAGAAGGCGCGTAAACTCGCCGATCGTCTCAATTCTCCGCTGGCTATTGTAGAGAAGCGTCGCCATGGCAACAACAGTACTGCTGAAGCTATGGGCATCATCGGCTCTGTGCAGGGCAAACACGCGCTGATTGTCGATGACGAGATCGATACCGCCGGTTCACTGACTCAGGCCGTGCGCGTAGTGCACCAGCAGGGCGCGCTCGATGTCTATTGCTGCGCCACCCACGGCATCTTCTCCGGCCCCGCCATCGATCGTCTCAAATCGGCTCCTATCAAAGAAATCGTCATCACTGACTCGATCCCACTCGCCGATCAGAAACACCTGCCCAACATGACCATCCTCTCCGTCGCGGAACTGTTCGCAGGAGCCATCAGCCGCATCCATGATGGCAGATCGGTTACCGAGTTATTCAGCTAGTAGCGCCGAATTGACTGCTCCTGCTCGATCCCGTATCATTCGTATGTCCCAGTAATCCCTGTCGCTCACCTTTACAAACCGCTCGATGGCACCTGCTGCCAAAGTGCGAGCCGCCAGCGGATCATTATGCATACTCAGCAACGCTTCCCCTATAGCGCGCTTCAGGTGCTCATCCACTCTTCTGGCAATAACCACGGGCGGAATGCTGGATGGTCCTAGCATGTCGATGACGCGCAGCTCTGCTGCAACTCGGCTATCATTGGCAAACAACACATCAAGTACCTGCGAATCAACGGCTGTAGCGTCCGCTTGCCCGTCGAGTACCTGCCCAATAGAGCGTAGATGTGAGCCAGTCTCAATCAACTCACCGCAGTAGTCGAGGGTACGGCCCCGTTCCAGCATGCTGTAGCAAACATTATTCCAGCCTGAATGCGATTCTCTCTGGTTATACGCCCATTTGCACCCCTGTAAATCCTCGAAAGAAGTATAAGTACTTTCCCGGCGCCCGACAACATCAGAAAAGTAAACGGGTCGGTGCTGATAGCGTTCTCCTAGAAGGAGGGGAGCGACGAGCAGCTCAATCGGACACGAAGGCTCGTCTGCCATATTGACATATGGTAAGCCGCATATGAACGCAACATCCACCTGTCCTTCAGCGAATTCGCTAAAAGCATGTCCAACGATCAGAGTCGTCGGCATGCCCACTTTTTCCCCGACATAGTGTGCGACGTAATAGTATGTCGGGTAGAGGTTGGGAGCAAGATAGGTAGCAAAACGAATCGCCTGCATCGATTACCTCCTGTCGGTATCTCTACTCTCAACTCTTCCAATCGGCCAGAAAGGTCTGGTCCTTATCTTCCACATGCGTTCCCAGCATCGGGTGCAATTCCATAGCCGGGGAATAGGCGCTGGCAGGAACGGTTTTTCCCAATGCCTCTGCCATAGCCCGCACATAGTGAGGTGCCCCACCGCAGCAAATGCCAATGTAATTGACATCTATGGCCCCGGCCCTACGCGCAAATTCGGCCATTTCAAAACGGTTGTGCAAAAATGGCTCAAGAGCAAGTGGAAAGGCCTGTTGTCCATCTCCTGTCCGCAGCGATTCGAAAGTGGGATGCTGTGCATCGGTTTTGTATGGTACCGGCTGGGCGGCAACATAGCAATTGACCGCCGAGCGGATTTTTGCAATGATGGGTAACATCGTCTCCGGCCCCCGGTCGCAGTTCAATCCGACAATGTCGGCTCCTGCATCGGCCAGTCTTTTGCAGGCCTCGACATAGTCGTAGCCATCCCGCGTTGTATCTGGTTGTACAGATGCCAGCGTTACCATAGCAGGCAGGCCAAACTGCTGGATCACCTCAAGGGCGATCAACGCCTCTCCCAGGTAGTCGTTCGTCTCAGAAATGACGAAATCGATGCCTTCCTCCACCGCCCAGGTCAGGAGCTTTCCCTGGCATTGTCCGGATCATACGCCCAGGTATTGCAGATATTCCCCGCGACCAGCGCGTCACCCTCACGCGCGACCTCGTTGGCAAGCCGTACCGCCTGCCGGTTCATGCGTTCCAGGTCATTCTCCCTGCCTACATCCCTCAGCTTTTCGCGATGGGCATAGTAGGTCAGAGCAACCATCACCTCACTCCCCGCGCGCAGGAACTCTCGATGGAGTTCTTTGACCGCCTCAGGGAAATCAAGCACAACCTCAGGGACGTAAGGCCCGGCCTTGATATATCCCCGGCGCTCAAGTT
>VBFM01000406.1:21365-24539 GCA_005882595.1 Chloroflexota bacterium | reverse complement strand
ATTGAGTACCAGCACCCCCGGCACATTGAGCGAGTTTTGCAGTGCGCAGCGCAGCGTCATATGCCCATGAAAGTGCAGATCATAGTTCGATGGCGTGTACACCGGGGGGATAGAATCCGGGATGGGGAAGGACGTGCGCTTGTCATCGATAGCCTGGGCAGGAGAAGCTCCTTGCCCAAAGGCCGTCACGTACACATAAGGTTTGAAGGACGAACCAGGCTGGCGGTACGCTTGCGTCACGTCCACCTGCCCATCGATAGAGTTATCGTAGTAGTTGATACTGCCAAGTAACGAGAGAATCGCGCCCGTATGAAAGTCGATCAGCACCTCGGCAGAATTCGTCACATGATGCGTATTGCGCAGCTCGGCGATATGGTCCTGCATGATCTTCTGGATTTTATCCTGCAAGCCGATGTCGAGCGTGGTGTAGACAACCAACCCTGAGCGTGAGAGGTCATTGCGATGCGGCAGGTGGAACATCTGCTGGAGCTGGTCAAGGATGAAATTGGCAAAATGGGGCGCGCGGTTTACTAAGGCAGCAGCGAATTTGAAGAAGTGCGGGCTGTGTTCCTCGTGAATGGCATCCTGCCTCTCCAGGTTCGAGATGTAACCCTGGCTATACATCAGGTCTAGCACCTGCTCAAAACGATGCGTGGCGCCCTGAAAATTCACCGCCGGGTCATACAACGATGGATTGCTGGGCAGACCGGCGAGCATAGCGGCCTGCGCCAGATCAAGCTGTGAGGCAGCAGAATGGCCCGGCCTATCCTGCAAGCCAAAGTAGACGGTAGCCGCGGCATCAATGCCATAGGCCTGGTGTCCATAATAAATGGTGTTCAGGTACATGGCCAGAATATCGGATTTGGTGTAGTTGTCATTGAGTTGCGGAGCCAGTACCACCTCTTCCAGCTTACGCACAATAGTCGACGCATTGCCAACAATCAGGTTTTTAATGAGTTGCTGGCTGATGGTGCTGCCGCCTTCGACCACGCGCCCATCTTGCAGGTTCGTCAGGAAAGCACGCGCGATACCCAGCGGATCAATGCCCTGGTTCGACCAGAAATCCTTATCCTCGGTAGCAACAGTGGCATTGCGCGCGCTGGCAGCAACCTGGTCAAACGTGACAGTGGTATGGATGCCATCATCGGTTAACTGGTCCAGCAGTACCCCTTTGCTATCATAAATCTTCAAGTTATCCGGCGGTATCAGGTCATGAATAGTCAGCAGGCGATTCTCAAACGTTTGCTGTGTAGTGGTGACGAAGCGATACGCGACATAAGCTGCGGTACCACCCAGCGAAAGCAGGATGAGCAAGAGCGCCAACATCGTACTGGCCAGAGTCCTCCACAGCCGGTGACTGGCTCTATGATCACCGGCACGCGCCGCACGCAAATGCTTACGCGATAAATGATGCAGCAAGACTTTGCGCTGCCGCCTGCGACGCTGTATTTGCATCGCCAGTCGCTGATAACCAGCATAGGGCATAGCAGGAGACCGGAGGCTACGCGTCATAGCTGACCTGGGCAACACATTTGGCACAGCGACTGGTCGCGGAGTCAGAGGGTCGGGGACAACACGCATCGCCATCGGCACAGGTGTCTGTGGATCGGGCACGATGTGAGGGCGTGCAAGTATGGATTCAGGCACAGGCGTTTGCGAATCCGGCACGACTGATTTGATGGAAGGTTCGTTTCCACGAACTTCCGGTCGTATAGACGGTTCCAGCCTCGCTATAATGCGCGGCCTGGGCGATGCCTGCTGCACCGACGGTATAGCCATCGTATCCGCGATAGGCGTCACCGGCTCGGCGGTCGATACAACTATCCCTGCAACACCCTCATCTTCCGCAATATTTGCCTTCCCATTAAGACCAGAACCCGCCTCACCTTCCACTACACCGGTGCGCTGGCGCCACACGATGCGAGCATTGCGCATATGCCTACGCGCGAGATAACGCAAGACACGCAGTTGCCGGGGAGTCAATTCAATCGTCTCTTCTGACTCCTCGACGTTTATCTCTCCCGTAGTTTCGATGGTTTGTCCATGATCTTCTGGCATGCCCGCGTCCTTGCGTATTTTTTTCTATTGTTAACATAACATAGAAGATGAGGGAGTTCAATGACAAAATGGGGCATGGTGACCCAATCTCTAGTATGTTAGACGCAAGTGGCATAGTTTTTTGTTTCGGCGAAATCTCTTATTCCCCATTCTCCAGCGCCGCCTCAATCAAAGCCGGGAGAATCTCGTTAGTCAGAGCCTGTATCTGGTAGAGGCTTTCGGCCCAGGGGATATCCTGGTGATCGCGTACGCCCTGTACTTCTGCCAGTTGTAGCACGCTTTCACCGATCAGGCTATGGAAATAGAGGAAGGCTCGCACGGCATCAGCAACGGGAACGTGTGACTCGCGCGTAATAGAGCCATAGGCTTCTCCCAGTTGCACTGCCTCCGCGCGCAACTCTTCCTCGGAGGTGCTATCGGTCAGAGCACGCAGCAAAAGTTCCAGCACGCGTCTGCCCAGGCTGCGGTAGCCTTCACGCGCCATTTCATTAAAGTGGGAATACCAGCCAAACGTATCGAGGGTGCCATCGGTAAAGGCAAAACGCACGCGCCCAAGCACACTCTGCACCAGTAATTGCGCGGCTGGCCGGGGTTTGCGCTCCTCTTCCTGGCGCAGGCGGGCCTCAATATCCGCGCGGCGGAAACGGCGATGCCCCCCATTCGTGCGGCGCGAAGGGAGTTCGTTGCGATCAGCCCACAGTCGCACCGTCGCGGGATGCATCCCCAGCAAATCGGCAGCCTCGCGCAGGCTCAACCATTCATCCTCAGTACGTGATGGTGTCATTGCCTCTCCTCGCACATGCAATTCACTCATGATAGACGGGTTACAGTTTTTCATGCAGTGTCGCGATTATGCATTGCATTCATTCTATAGGGTCAGCAAGGCGGCGTCAAGTTGCGACTACTCAGTCCTGAGAATTCAACTCTTTCAGTTTCTCTGAAAAACGGGTAGAATGAAGCACAATACATCACCGGACATGAACAATTACAGGAGGTCTCGCACAAACATGGACATCATCGATTTCTACCGCCTGGAACAGCAGCGCATTCACAACTGGATGCGTAACAGCATCAGCGATCTCACCTCCCACGAATGGCACTATACTACCGAGGGCT
>VBFM01000406.1:13769-21360 GCA_005882595.1 Chloroflexota bacterium | reverse complement strand
CCTTCCTGGTCTGGCACTGCGCGCGCACCGAAGACAATATCCTGCGCTTCATCCTACTGGGACGCCCAACCATCTGGGTCGAGGGCAACTGGCATGAGCGCCTGCATCTCCCCCCGCGGGTGCAAGGAACGGGTATGGCTACCGAAGAAGCTCGCGCCTTTCACATCGCGGACACCGCCTTATTTATGGAGTACGTCGAAGAGGTCTGGCGTGAATTTGAGACCTATCTCGCCAGCATTTCCGACGGCGGCAAAGAACTCTCCGAACGCGTGGTGACGGTGAAACCGTTGGGAAACTTGCTGGCGATACAGGCCATCGGGCAAGTCTGCATCTCGCACCTCTTCATTCACTTTGGAGAGATTGCGGCGCTGAAGGGCGAGCTGGGGAAAAAGGGCTTGCCGATTTAGGGTTGCTCACTCCGAGACAACCCCTTTCAACGCCCTCTCAAACACCTGAAACGCCTCCTGCCCATACAACACCACCATCACCCGTTCCAGACTTGTAGGCTTCTGAATGTGGTTGATGATAGTACTCAGGGCAACAGGTGCAGCCAGCTCCAAAGGATACCCATATATCCCCGTACTGAGCGAGGGGAAGGCAATACTTTTAACCTGGTGCTTCTCAGCCAGATCGAGGCAAGTCTGATAAGCGCTGGCCAATAGACGTTCATCGTCTGGCGAACCGGAATACATGGGGCCGACCGCGTGGAAGACATACTTCGCGGGGAGCCTGCCCGCCGTCGTCGCGACCGCGCTGCCGGTGGGGCAGCCGCCAATCTTGCGGCACTCCTCCATAATGCGAGGCCCACCTGCGCGGTGAATCGCGCCGTCAACGCCGCCTCCGCCTCGCAGGCCACTGTTGGCTGCATTGACGATGGCATCAGCCTGCACCGTGACGATATCGCCCTGTAACAGCGCCAGCGTGACGCCGTTGATGTTGCGCGTCGACATAAACAACTCTCCCATCTACACGAGCAAGCCGAATGGCTCCTCCAATAAGCGCTTGACCTCTTGCAGGAAACGCGCCGCGGTCGCGCCATCGATAGCGCGGTGGTCGGACGAAAGCGTCACCTTCATGCGATCACGCACTACCACCTGTCCATCAACGACCACAGGCGTAGGCGTAATTGAGCCAACCGCGAGAATCGCCGACTCCGGCGGATTAATCACCGCTGTGAAGCTATCGACATCGAACATCCCCAGGTTGCTCACTGTGAACGTGCCGCCCGAAAACTCCTCCGGGCGCAGTTTGCCGGTGCGCGCCGCCTCCGCCAGTCGCTGCGATTCACGCGCAATATCGAGGATGCCGCGCTGGTCTGCATTGTGTATGACAGGCACAATCAGCCCCTGCTCAAGCGCAACCGCCATGCCGACATGCACCTGCTTCTTCTGGATCAGCCGGTCCTCCGCGAAGGAGACATTGACCTGCGGCATACGCACCAGCGCTCGCGCCACCGCTTTGATAATCAGGTCGTTGAAACTGACTTTGACCGGTGAGGGATCAGTAGCGGCGTAGGCATTGATTTGCTTGCGCAGCTCCGCCAGTTTGCCCGTATCGATCACGCTCGTGACATAGAAATGCGGCGCGGTCTGCATACTCTGGCTCAGACGCCTGGCAATCGTGCGGCGCATCGAGGTCAGAGGTATCTCAACAAACTCACCCGCCTCTACGGGTACAGGAGTGGGTTCAACGAATGGCATGGATACGGGTGCTGCCGGCGTGGGTGGAGCGACAGGAATAGTTGGCGCCCCTGCAGGCATTGGCTGTGCGGCCTGCGACAGCGCGGCTTCGATATCCATCTTGATAATGCGCCCATTCGGCCCGGTGCCGCGAATACGCGTGTAATCCACCTGCTGCTCTTCGGCAAAACGGCGGGCTAGCGGTGAGATAAAGATACGCCCCTGGGTATCTGAGGGGGTTGGCGCTGATGTTATGGTCACAGCAGCCGCCTGTGGAATTGTCTCTAGTGTAGCAACCGGTGACGACGAGGCAAAAGGCGTTTTGGTCGCTGCCTGTCCCGCCGGGCCTCGATTTATCGCGCCCGCGGCGGTGGATGTACTTCCAGCGCCATTCCCGGCTATACTTTCAGGCAGTGGCTCATCGGGCGCGCCGATCAAGGCGATACCAGCCCCGATGGGTGCCGAATTGCCTTCCGGCACGAGTATTTTGCGCAGCACGCCGCTCGCAAAGGCTTCGATTTCGATATTGACTTTATCGGTCTCGACCTCCGCCAGCGATTCGCCTTTTTTCACCGCGTCGCCTTCGTGTTTAATCCAGCGGAGAATCTTCCCCTCTTCCATGGTATCGCCCATTTTGGGCATTTCTACGGTTTTCATATTTGTTGTTTCCTCATTTAGGGCGCGATTATGAACATGCACAAATTATGCGGGCAACGGATTATTTTCTCGATCTTCCTAATCGCGCCCCTAAATCTGGCGTTTTAAGCGCGTACAAGGGCGGCTGGCACAATTGCCCTGGCGGCGTTCACAATATCGCTCTTATTAGGCATGGCAGCGCGTTCCAGCACTTTTGAATAGGGCATAGGGACATCCGCGCCTGTCACGTGCTGGATGGGTGCGTCGAGATAGTCGAAGGCGAACTCGTAGATCAGCGCCGCCAATCCCTGGCCCGTGCCATAGTATTTCCAGCCCTCCTCGGCAATCACGACGCGATTGGTCTTCTTCACCGAGTCTACCAGCAGGTCAATATCGATGGGGCGAATACTCCTCAGGTCAATGACCTCCGCGTCGATGCCCTCTTTGGCAAGGTCTTCGGCAGCCTGCATGGTAAGATGCAGCATGCGCGAGAAAGTAATGATTGTCACATGCTGCCCTTCGCGTTTCACCTCACCGCGATTGAGCGGTACGGTGTACTCCACGCCCTCGTCTGGCACTTCGCCTTTGACGTTGTACAGCAGTTCATGCTCGATAAAGAGCACCGGGTCGGGATCGCGCACAGCAGATTTGAGCATGCCTTTTGCATCATAGGGTGTGGCCGGCATAACAACTTTCAAGCCGGGGATATGCGCGAACAGTGACTCGAGCATCTGCGAATGCTGGGCGCCACGCTGTGCGCCGCCGCCGCCAGGTGTGCGAATGACCAGTGGAACTTCTGGTTGACCCCCAAACATGTAATGGAATTTGGCCGCGCTGTTGATAATCAGGTCACTGGCGAGCAGGCTGAAATTGATGGTCATGAGTTCGAGAATGGGACGCAGGCCGCCAAGCGCCGCGCCGATAGCCGCGCCCGTAATGATCTCTTCCGCTAAAGGGGTATCGCGCACGCGCTTCTCACCAAACTCCTCAATCAGTCCTTTGCTGACGGCATAGGTGCCGCCATAACCGGCAATGTCTTCGCCCAGGATAAAAACACGCTCGTCGCGCAGCATTTCTTCGCGAATTGCCTCGCGCAGCGCGTCACGGTAGGTTATTGTTATAATTTCCTCGTATCAATTCCGTATCCTATTTCCTCTCGTAACGGTAGGCCAGCGCGGTGGAATCATCGACCATCACGTCGGTATAGAGTTCTTCCGGCGTGGGATTGGGGCTGTTCTCTGCGAAATCGGCGGCATCTTCTGCGGCCTGGGTAGCCCTGGCATCGTTCTCGTCAAATTCTGCCTGTGTCGCTGCCTCGGCCTCCAGCAATCTCTTCTCAAAGATACCGATGGGATCGCGCGTGGTACGCCATTGCTGCTCTTCTTCGCGAGTACGGTAGTAGGCGGGATCGGTCATGGAGTGTCCACGAAAACGATAGGTCTTGATCTCTAGCAAGGATGGACCCTCGCCACGGCGCGCTCGCTCCACGGCGCGTTTGACGGCTTCGTAGACGGCAATCACATCCATGCCGTCCACCTGCTCGCCCGGCATGTTATAGGCGGCGGCGCGTGGAAGCAGCGAATCGACCGCCCAGGCCTTTTGCACCGCCATGCCCATCGAGTACTGGTTATTTTCACAGATATAGACAACGGGCAGCTGCCAGATTGAAGCGAGGTTTAGCGATTCGTGAAACGCGCCTTCATCGACCGCGCCATCTCCAAAGAAGCACACGGTCACGCTGTCTTCACCCTGGTACTGAGAGGCAAGAGCCACGCCTGTCGCGATGGTCAATTGCGCGGCAACGATGGCGTTCCCACCAAGCAGCCCCAGTTCGTTGCTCCACATGTGCATGGAGCCGCCCTTGCCCTTGCTGCATCCCGTAATTTTCCCGAAGAGTTCCGCCATTACCGCACCGGGCTCTATCCCCTTCGCAATAGCGTGTCCATGCTCACGATAGCTCGACAACACCTTGTCTTCTGGACGTAGCGTGGCAATACTTCCTACTCCAACGGCTTCCTGGCCAATGTACAGGTGCATAAATCCGCCAATTTTGCCGCGTGTATATTCTTCAGCGCTCTTCTCCTCAAAACGGCGCAGGAGCGCCATCATATAATGCATTTCTAACAGTTGCGTCCGGGTAAGTCCCGCAAGTGTTGCGTTACTAATCGCCATAGGCCCTCTCTCTTCATGTGTGCTTGGTACCTATTCTTCACCTCATTGTGATTTTTCTGTGATGTATTTTACTCCAATTAGAGCCACAATGTATAGTCCTTTGCATTTGTAGGGGTTGGGGTGGGATTGTGTGGGGCAGGGACGCTTGCGTCGCCTCGGTCAGGATGGCTCTCAAATTAGTGCTGGAGAAGAAAAAAGCAAAACGCGCATGCTGTTTGCGCTGGCGAGCATCGAGAAGGCAAAGAAACAGCGTCTTCTCTCTACTCGTATCCAGCACTTACAGAACTTACAATTTGGCAGCGAGCAACATTATTACACTGCGGCGGAACCATCTTCCACCGCGCTAAATCAGGACATTCCTGGTGGGAACATCCTGGGGGACGCGATAAATCGCGTCCCTACTTTTTAACGACAGCGTCTGCGAGTTCTTTTCCAGGTGAGAAACGTACCCGGTCCTTTTCGGGAACCAGGATCTCTTTTCGGTCTCGTGGATTCACGCCTTTGCGAGCAGCGCTCCGGCGCACTTTGAATGAGCCAAAACCGACCAGGCGCACTTCGTGACCCTGCTGGAGAGACTCGCGGATGGAATCGAGGGTTGCTTCGAGTATCTCTGCTGCTTTCTTCTGGGTCACCCCTGCTGTCGCAGCAATGCGTCTGGTGATTTCTTGCCGGCCAACAATGCTGGCATCGGTCTTATTAGTTTTTGATGTCGCCATAGGTTGAAATCCTCCTTAACAACGATCAACACACGCCGCTCCTGGCTCCAATTGTTGCTGTTGGGCTTGTACAGCGGCTTCACTACTACTCACTGCCGTTAAGGAGTATAGCACGCGATTTAGCGAATTACAAGGGTTGAAGCCGCTTCAGGGCTTGTCTCGTATTATGAGCCCGCCTGGGAAGCCACTTCATAGCAAGCGAGCATCTAGAAAATTGGCTTCCCAGGCGGGATGAAAGGGTGGTGGTATCTATCTACCCTGCCTGTAAAGGCCCGATTTATCGCGACCTTGTTGGCAGAACAAAAGCAGGATACCTTTCACACAACAGCATATAATAGCTGCCCTTCAGGTGTACGATTGCGTTCGACGCGCCCGCCAAAACGCAGGTGTTCGAGGTGCGAAAGCGTCTCGGCAACCGCCATGCGGCGCGCCTCGCTATTGTTCCAGCGATGTCCGAAGAGTTGTTCCGCCACCGCATAGGCATGCTGAGGCCCCGCGTTCAGCAAGGTCAGGATGTGGGCCTCGCGCTCTTCGTGATGCTGCATAATCTCGGTGGTGCGCCCCGCCAGGTCTGTGAACGGCTCCCCATGCCCTGGCAATACGATGCTGGCCGGTAAAGGCGCGACTTTCGCCAGCGACTCGAGATAATCGCCCAGGGGATTCGGACGATCTTTTTCCGAATACAAGCCGATATTGGGAGTGATGCGCGGTAAGACGTGATCGGCCGCGATAAAGACGCCATCGCGGTCGCGGAAGAGGCAGATATGCCCATCAGAATGCTCATCCGCCACGGTAATGTATGCGCCATCGTCCACCAGCGTAATCACCTCGTGCGGCGGCACACGAATAATATTGCGCATCACATCCGGCTCGACCTGCGTAAACCAGAAGTCGGTGGGAGGCATGCCGTGCTGGCTGAAGAACTGTGAGACGCGCCCGAAGCGCTCAGGCATTTTCCCCGCCCAGATGACGCGGATAGCAGCTTCATCAATCGGGTGCATATAGACAGCAGCGCCGCTGCGTTCATGTAGTTCTGCCGACAGCCCGACGTGATCTGGATGATGATGAGAAAGGACGATGGTGCGTAAATCTTCTATACGCAATCCGGCCTGGCCCAGCCCTTTCTCCAATGCTTCGCGCGTGTCCGGCGTCCCCATACTCGTATCCACCATCGCCCACCCATCTTTGCCCACAAGGGCATAGACATTGACGGTACGCAGGGGAAAGGGGATAGGGACGGTGATTTTCCAGATGCCAGGAGCTACTTCGCGAGCTTCGGGTAATGGTTCAGTAACTTTCTGGGGCTGTGCCAGAGGAGGTTGTTGCATGATATAGGACTTTCTTTTGTGTTCGATTACAGTTTGTGGTTGACATCTTTGCACAGATTGTATGGTGTACGGGCTGCCTGTGTCAAACTTTCAACCCATTACACCATCTTGATCCATTAGCAGCGTCAACCAGTACTATTGGTAGCAGAGATATGCTCACACGCGCGATCAACCGTTGCAAGCATATAGAGTAGAGCAAGCGTTAGTTACGCATCTATTCATTGATACCAGGTCGCTGAAGCGGTATAACTCCTTGGGGGAAGGGAATATATCTTTTGCACTTTAACGTGTTACGCTTTAAGCTGGCAAGCTTCCGGCCGGACCGCACGATCTCACAGCGGCGCTTCAGCATTGTCGAAGCGTCTCTACTGCTTATGCGCTGGGTGTCGTACGCCAAACGATTTTCAACGCTCTTTTTGGTACGGGGCCTCAGGCGAACGCGTTCTATGCTGCCGTGCAGTTGCCCGATACCCTCTTTAATATCATTGCGGGCGGCGCACTCACTTACGCGTTTATTCCGGTATTCATCTCCTATGAGAAAGATAAAGGGCAAAGAGAAGCATGGCGCCTGGCCAGCCTGGTCTTTAACGTAATGCTCGTCGTACTCACCGCGCTTGCCTTGCTGGGCGAGTGGCTGGCTCCCGCTTTTGTCAACCACTTACTGGTACCGGGTTACTCTGCTTCGCAACAGGCTCTCGTCACCACTTTGACACGCATCATGCTCCTGCATCCGCTGATTCTTGGACTCAGCACGGTCGCTACCGCTGTTCTGAGCAGCAAGCGCCAGTTCCTGTTACCGGCTCTTTCAATCGCCATCTACAACTTCGGCTTGATCGGGGGATTACTATTCTCTCTTGCTATTCCTGGAGTTGGTATCTATGGACCCACCTTCGGGATACTGGTTGCAGCAATATGCCAGGCGCTCATACAAGTACCAGGTTTGCTAAAAGCGGGATTATGCTACTCGTTTATCTGGGATCTTAAAAACAAGGGATTGCACGAGGTAATACGTCTCCTCATTCCAAATGTGCTTACCGTTGGAATCTCTTCCAGCGTGGTC
>VBFM01000406.1:13200-13758 GCA_005882595.1 Chloroflexota bacterium | reverse complement strand
GTCTTAGCGCCTTGCACAATGCCCAGATGCTCTTTGCTTTACCTGTAGCACTGCTAGCGCAGGCAGTAGGCCAGGCGGCCATTCCGCGAATGTCGCAACTTGCAGCAAGCGCCCGTTACGTTCACCTGCGCTTGTTGGTGTCGAGGATTATGGGGACGGTGGTTCTCATCAGCATTCCATGCGCAGCAGCGCTGGTTATTTTAGGAAAACCCGCCATACATCTGCTTTTCCAGCATGGCGCTTTTACACAGCACTCTACAAATCTGACTGCCCTGGCTTTGTTGGGATATGCAATAGGGTTACCGGCGAGTATAGTAGTCGAATTAGTAGTGCGAAGTTACTACGCGCTCAAAGATGCCTACACCCCTCTCTTCATTGATGTTCTGGCCCTGGTCGCCCGCTTTGGCCTCATACTTCTCTTCCTGAGGATCATGGCCGGCTCCTATGTGATCCTGGCGATCCCGCTGGCAACTTCAGTGACATCGATCGCGCAAACTATCCTGCTCTGTAGCTTGCTGGTCTTAAGATTGCAAAAGAGAGTAAAAATGGATAAAGGAC
>VBFM01000406.1:12547-13160 GCA_005882595.1 Chloroflexota bacterium | reverse complement strand
GTACTAAAAAGCTAAAAGAGCGGCCTGGGGTGCTGACCGATGAGAAGGAGAGCTTAGAGGCAGGAGTAGCAGTAGAAAATAGTATCCCGTAGAATTGTAGCCCTTCCGCCAACTGAGCATTATAACGGAATCACCTGTAATTAAACAAAAAAGACATATGCAATTGATATGGTTGCAAGAACTTCCTTGACTTACCGCCGGGTTTCCTCTACAATTGCCGCATCGAACCCACAGTAGAGTTGCACTGCATCCACTTGCTTGACAGCTTGATCGATTCTGAGGAGGGCCGATTGGTATGGCTGACCGCGTAGGACAACAACTTGGTAACTATCGCCTTGTGCGTTTGCTGGGGCGAGGAGGTTTCGCGGAGGTGTACCTGGCTGAAAATGTGCAGCTGGGCAGCCCGGCCGCGGTGAAAGTGCTGCACGCGCAACTGGCGAGCGAGGACATTGAACATTTCCGTAATGAGGCGCGTACCATTGCGCGCCTGGTACACCCACATATCGTGCGCGTCTTCGATTTTAACGTCCAGGAGGGGGTGCCTTTCCTGGTAATGGACTATGCCCCTAATGGAACGCTGCGCCAGCGTTACCCTAAAGGCATAAAGCTGCCC
>VBFM01000406.1:10983-12477 GCA_005882595.1 Chloroflexota bacterium | reverse complement strand
GATATCAAGCCAGAAAATATGCTGCTGGGCAGACAGCAGGAGATCGTGCTGAGTGACTTTGGCATCGCTACGATATCGCAGAGTTCGCGTTACCAGAACACGCAGGATATCGTAGGCACCGTAGCATATATGGCTCCCGAACAGATTCAAGGTAAGCCTCGTCCCGCCAGCGATCAATACGCCTTAGGCATAGCAGTGTACGAATGGCTGACCGGTGATCGGCCATTTCACGGGTCATCCACCGAGGTTGCCATTCAACATGCAGTCGCCACACCTCAACCAATGCATGAAAGAGTTCCCATCTCACCGGCTGTCGAACACGTGGTGATGACCGCGCTTGATAAAGACCCGAACAGGCGCTTCGCTCATGTGCGAGCGTTTGCCAACGCGTTAGAGCAGGCCAGCACGATGGAGCAATCCGCCCCTCTATTCCAACCGCCCATGGGAAGTTCAACCATGCCCACCTATGCGCCTCCAACGGCAGGAACGCCCCCTCCTAATGCTCAACCGGCTATGCCGTCCAACGCGCCAACCTTCATTTCAGCACCATCCGGTCCTCAATACACAGCCCCATCATATAGAACATCATCGAGTACAGAGAATTTTCCGTCCAACGCGCCAACCTTCATTTCAACACCGCCTGGCGCCAATACACCACGAACTGGCGCGTCACCGGCAGGTACAGTGCTCTCTGTCTATCGGGGGCATAGCGGCTGGGTGTATGCCGCGGCGTGGGCGCCTGATAACCGGCGCATAGCCTCTGCTGGCACTGATGGTGCCGTTCATACCTGGGATAGCGCCAATGGAGAACAGGTAGCGGTCTATCGCCAGCATACCAAACGTGTGAACGCTTTGATATGGCTCCCCGATGGTGAGCGTATCGCTTCTGCGAGCAATGATAAGACCGTTCATATCTGGGAAGCCGCGAGCGGAAGACAGCTCTCTTTCTATGCAGGTCATACCGACTGGGTGAATGCACTCGCAAGTTCTCCTGATGGCAGACGCATCATCTCTAGCAGCAACGATAAGCACGCGTATGTATGGGACGCCGGGTATCCACCGGCTTCTCCACAACCATTGTTGACCTATCGGAACAATTCCGCCATCAACGCGGTAGCGTGGTCGCCCGATGGGAGGCGCGTGGTAACCGGCGGTAATGACAAGGCGGTACAGGTCTGGGACGCGAACAATGGGAGCCTCCACTCGACCTATCAGGGTCATAGCGGGCGAGTCAACGCAGTGGCATGGTCGCCCGACGGGAGCCGTATCGCTTCCGCGAGCGATGATAAGACCGTGCGCGTCTGGGACGCCGCGAATGGGAATCTCCTGCTCGTTTATTCCGCTCATACCCAGATACTGAACGCGGTGATATGGTCGCCCGATAGCAGGCAGCTCGTCTCGGCAAGCTACAAGGCCGCGCACGTGTGGGATGCTGCGAGCGGCAATACCCGGTTTAGCTATGGCGGCCATAGCGATTGGGTACGCTCTGTCTCG
>VBFM01000406.1:0-10953 GCA_005882595.1 Chloroflexota bacterium | reverse complement strand
CAGGGCGACCGCGAGGGTCGCCCGTACAATATACGTTTACGTGCAAAATAGGCAATGTAGTATTGTACGGGCGACCCTCGCGGTCGCCCTGGCTTGGCAGTTAAATCGTCTTCCTGGCAATAGTAATGTGCGGTCGCCCTGGCTTGGCAGTTAAATCGTCTTCCCGGCGATAATAATGTATGGAGGAATTATGGATCCCCTTGTTCTCGTTATAGCAGCGGCATTGATCGTGCTGGTAGTAGGGAGTGTGGTGGCTACGATGCGCTACCGGTATACCCGGCCTAATACTGCCAGCGTCAGGATGATCGCCATCCTCACCGTTGTTTTAGCGGTCCTCACCGTAGGCGTCTATGCTCTTCCACGGGTAACGGCATCGCCGGGCAGCAATTCCCCACTGGGTTTCGGAGGCTCCCCCACAGTCGCTCACTCTCCCATTGCGGGGCGAAGTCCTACTCCGACCCGGACTCCGAGCGGCTCTACTGTCATCAAGATTGGCAGTGATTTACCGGTATCGGGGGGCGACGCGAGCGTGGGTCTACCGATCCAAAATGCCATCCACCTGGCCATCGATGAAGCCAATGCCAATCATAGCATTCCAGGATATACACTCATGTTTGCGCCGCGAGATGATGTTGGCCCCAGTGGGGTTCACGACCCCGCTGTTGGATCGCAAAACGTGACTGCCTTGATCGGCGACGCCCTGGTGGCAGGCATCGTCGGCCCCTTTAACAGCAGTGTAAGTAAGGCTGAGATGCCCATCACCAACCAGGCTCCTATCGCGCTCATCAGTCCCTCCAACACAACTCCCTGCCTGACCAAGAATACCCCGCTATCGGGTTGTACAGGCGTCAATGATCTCCTGGCATCCCTTCGCCCTACGGGTACCATCAACTATTTCCGTATCGCGGTAACAGACGACAACCAGGCAATTGCTGCCGCTAACTACCTGTTTACGACGCTGAGCTACAGGAAGGCCTACGTGATTGATGATGCTGAGTCCTATGGTATCGGTCTTGCTAATAACTTTATCCAGGAATGGCAGACCAATGGCGGGAGTCTGGCTGGCCACGATAGTCTACCGTCGACTACCACGAATTTCAGCACTGAATTGGCGAAGGTTGCCGCGGCGAAACCGGATGTCATCTATTTTGGAGGAATAGATGCCACTGGCGGCACTGCCATTCGCCAGCAGATGCTCCAGGTACAGGGACTTCAGAACACGCCGTTTGTGGGCGGTGATGGCATCTATACTTCCACCTTTGCCACAACCATAGGCGCCAACAACGGAGGCCCTGTTTACAGTACAACTGCTTTTCTTGATGTGACAAAGCTGCCCCAGGACTTCATCTCGCGCTACCAGAACGCTTACGGTCAACAGCCGGGAACCTATAGCGCCTACGGCTACGACTGCGCCAATATCCTCATTCAGGCCATCAAGACGGCGCTAGCCAATGGCGCAAACACGCCTGCCGACTCGGCTGATGCCGCTGGGGCCCCGGTGTTTCGCCAGGCCGTCATCCAGGCTCTCAAGCAAATTTCCTACAATGGCGTCACCGGCCATCAATCCTTTGATGCCAATGGGGACACTACCGCTAAGAATATCCTGGTCTATCAGCTTGCCAATGTGAATGGGCAGCCGAGCTGGAAATTTATCACAACAGTGGCGGTGAAATGATGTGAAAGGTACTCATGCACTACATGGAATGTTTCCTGTTGGTAATTGCCCGATCCCTATAGTTCCCAGACAGTAACTGCCATCGCTTAGCCTTCCCGTGTTTGCTAACGCCAATGGCGGATAGTAATTACCTGGATCAATAATTTGCACATGCACGTTATAGCTGCCAGTGGCGAGCGTGGTGGGGAGGGTGAATGTATCGCTACTCGTCTTTGTATCGTTCCCTGGTGATTTGGCGGAGAATGGTTTTGTTAAGTCAAGTTGTGAAATCCCCTGCCAGGCAATATCCCCCGATGCGTTTCTTAGCTGTATCATGACATGCCAGGGAATATAGGCAGGTGCAGTATTAACATTCGTCCATCGACTAGTGACTGTAAAGGGTGTACCGGCAGTCAGTTTATTTGAAATGCTGAGTGCGTTTAATTCAAATCGATATCCTGATTCCTTGAACGCTTGTATGATGTTACTTTGATCGGCCTGATTGTAGCTCCCAAAATCTTGCAAGTTACCATCGCCATCACCAAGCAGTGATGCATGATATTTTTTAACGTCTTGTGCGGCGAGTGCCAAATTTGCACCGCTGCAATATTCGAAAAATAGCGGCGCAATGCGCCACTGATTATGCTCAGTAAGATTTCCATCCAAATCAGGTCGTGCACCGCCCAAACTAGCATAGCCAAGACAATCAATACGAACCCCTGTACGTTTAGGACGTTGGACATTTAAGGCGTAATCAAGTGCAACCTGATCATTTGTTAACATAAGAAACCTTTTGTTCGAAAATGTGCGGAGTTGTATATCAATAAGCTTTTGTTTGTTTGCTTCTGTCATAGCATTATTGCCAAAATCCCCGCATGATTCATTCCACTCTCCCCAACAACCATAATAACTCATGTCTAAAATATCAACCCGGGGATCATTGTTGTATCGTTGAGCAAATGCCGTTACCATTGCCTGAACACGTTGTAAATAAAAGGGATTGTTAAAATCAGGTATAGGTCCTCCAACGACTGCTTTCAAATAGTCGGGTAAACAATTATTACCACCGCCATTAATGGGCATAACCCGCCACCCAAATGTTCCGCCATGTGCTTTCGCAGTGGCTGCACCATTGTCAATCAGTGAAAAATTATAATTGCCCTCAGATGGTTCGAAATCTTTCCAACAGAGCCGTATTCCATACTGGAAAAAGGGGAAATCAGGAGGTGGTTGCTCTCCACCATAATAATCCGGTCCACGCATTGGATTGCCTATTTCTTGTTCTGAAAAGGGAATAATACCTGGTGTAAAGGTGGTAGTAGTTCCTGCCACGTTGCTGTTTGTAATTTGTCGATGAGGCTGAAAGGTGAAAGCAAATCCTGCCACCTTTGATGTATTTTGCCGATTAAAAGCAGTATTAACCATGACAGGCAGCAGCAGCAGAGCCATAAAAAAAACGATTCTTCCATAAAAACGAGGGTGATGTTTCAAAACTCTTTTTCTTTGTATATGCATCTTCCGTCCTGCACGCACGCCGGAAAGGCTCTAAATACTATGGTACTATTGTAACTGCTTTTGTAAATGGTCAACCAGGCTGGAAATTGATTATATCAGTGATGGTGAAATGATGGTAGAGGTACTGCTTGACTGCCAGGGCGACCGCGAGGGTCGCCCGTACAATATCCGCATAAATCGCCCTGCAGGGGTCGTGTATTGTAGGGGCGATCTCGCGGTCGCCCTGGAAATCGTTCACAAACGCTGTCTCTGTGGTACAATAGCGTGGGCTTCATACAGAATATTTTTAAATAGGGAAGTGAACGAGCGGAATGTTGGAACAGAAAGATTTACTGGCCGGACTCAATGAGCCGCAGCGAAGAGCGGTGACTACGACGCAGGGGCCACTGCTGATATTGGCGGGGCCGGGCAGCGGGAAGACGCGGGTAATTACGCACCGCATTGCCTATATGGTGCAGCAGGAAAACATATCGCCCTGGCGTATCCTGGCGGTCACCTTCACCAATAAGGCGGCCAGGGAGATGCGCGAGCGGCTGGAAAAGCTGGTGGGCATCAACGAGTCCAAAGAGATGATGATCGGCACCTTTCATGCCATTTGCGCGCGCGTACTGCGCATCGAGGCCGACTATCTCGCTCCACTGGGGCTCAACCGCTCGTTCGTGATCCAGGATGCCAGCGATCAAACTTCGCTCGTCAAGCAGGCCATTAGAGACTTGAACCTGGATGAGAAGCAGCACCGGCCGCTCGCTATACAGGCGGCGATCTCGCGGGCCAAGAATGATTTGCAGAGTCCAGACCAGATGGCAGAGCTGGCGGCCAGGTATACAGAGGAAGTGGCGGCGCGCGTCTACAAGCAGTATCAGAAGCTGCTGCGCGCCAACAACAGCGTCGATTTCGATGATCTGCTGGTCCTCACCGAACAACTGTGGCGGCGCGAGCTGGATGTGCTGCGCAAGTACCAGCAGCGCTGGCACTATATCCACGTCGATGAGTTCCAGGACTGCAACCTGCCGCAGTACAAGCTGATCCGCCTGCTGGGCTTTGGCACAGACGAACGACACGAAGGGCTGGGCAATGTGTGCGTGGTGGGCGACGATGACCAGATGATCTACACCTGGCGCGGGGCCAGCGCGGAGAACGTGCAGCGCTTCGAGCGCGATTTCCCCCAGACCAAGATCATCCTGCTGGAACAAAACTACCGCTCGACGCAGAATATCCTGGATGCCGCACAGAACGTGGTACAGCGCAACCGGCTGCGCAAGGACAAGCGCCTGTGGACGGACCTGGGTATAGGCGAGAAGATCATCGTGCATGAAGCTTATGATGAGGAAGAGGAAGGCCTCTTCGCGGGTCACGAGATCCTGCGCTTGCTGGCGCGTGGCGAAGTGCAGCAGCGGGGCGATATCGCCGTCATGTACCGCACTAACGCCCAGTCCCGTGCCCTGGAAGAGCAATTCATGCGCCTGAATATCCCCTACAAGGTCATCGGCAGCCGCAAATTCTACGAGCGCAAAGAAATCAAAGACATGATCGCCTACCTGCGCCTGCTGGTCAACCCCTATGACGACCTGAGCTTGCAGCGCATCATCAACGTGCCCAACCGCAAGATTGGCCCGAAAACGCTGGGTGAACTCCAGAGTTGGGCCAACGCGCAGCATATCGCGCCCTACGATGCCATCATGCGCATCGAAGAGCATCCCACGCTGAGCAAAGCGGCCAAAGCGGCCCTGGCAGCCTTCGGGGCATTGCAGGTAGATTTTCGCAATGCCATGGAAGAACTGCAACTGCCCGAACTGGTGGACAGGGTTGCCGAGCGCAGCGGCTACGGCCCCGAATTGCGCGAGCAGCCCGACGGTGAAGAGCGTTGGAGCAACGTGCTGGAATTGCGCCGCGTGGCGGAGGACTACTCCGAGATCGAGACGCATACGGCCCTGGAACTCTTCCTGGAAAATGTGGCGCTGGTGGGAGGCGCGGATACGGCGCAGACCGGCGAAGATGGCACGCTGATCAAGGAAGAGAACCGCGACGCGGTGACGCTGATCACGCTGCATGCCGCCAAGGGATTGGAGTACCCGGTGGTCTTCATCGTGGGCATGGACGAGGGTTCCCTGCCGCACGCGCGCTCGGTCGATAAACCCGAACAACTGGAGGAGGAACGCCGCCTGGCCTATGTCGGCTTCACCCGCGCCATGCGCCGCCTCTATCTCCTGCGTGCCTACCGCCGCTCCTTCTTCGGGGATGTGCAGGTAACGGAGCCTTCGCGCTTCCTCGAGGATATCCCGCTGCACCTCGTTTCCAGCCAGGGCGCGAAGAACGCCAACCTGTCCGGCGGGCTGCGCTCGACCGCCAATCGCCGCGGCAATTGGGACAACGACTACAACCAGGATAGCTACGCGGAGCGCGAGACCGGGCGCGTCTTCGGCTCCGGCAAGCCGCAGACGAGCGGCAAGACACCACAATCATCGCAGTGGAGCTCCCGTCCTTCATCCTCCACTCCACCCAAAGCGCCCTCAGCGGGGAAGGGCAGCAACGTTACGCCGACCGGAGCATCAGCCGCGAAAACACCGGCGACCCCGCCGCCAGCAGCGAAGCCAAAGGAGCAGCAGTTCAAGCCGGGCGATAACGTACGCCATGATACCTTTGGCGAAGGCACGATCCTCAAAAGCGAGATGGAGCAGGGTACGGAGTTTGTCGAGGTGCAATTCCATAGCAAATTCGGTAAGAAGCGCTTGAGTATGGATTTCGCGAAGCTCGAAAAAATTTAATCCTGCACCATAAAGTACCACCCCTATATCCCCCCGTGCGTCGTTGCCCCGAAAGGTCTGGTGGTTGCGTTGATTTGTTTCAGCAAGACATTTCTTCGCTTATGCATCTTATGTAATATCTAAGAAGACAGATGATAGGCAAGACCAGATTCGGGGAGGCTATTTTCATGGTTTCATTACATTTTTCGGCACGTCGCGCGCTGGCCTTTCTACTGCTTTGTATTGCAGTGCCGGTGGGCGCATTATTGATAACTGGCTGCACTTTTCCCTGGCAGCATGCGAGCACCAGCGCGAGCACTAATCTGGGCGCGAAGCCGACCGCGCAGCAGGTTATCAGCGCTATGCAGAAAAGCTATCGTACCGTCACCGCTTTTCACGTGGTTATGAAAGTGACGAACCTGGGGACGGCGGAGAGTGGTTCGATACAGATTCGCAGCGCGGACGGCGATGTGCTGATGCCGGACAGAGTAAAGGCGCAGGCGAATGTGCTGTTTTCCGGCCAGCTTGTCGCGATCAACCTCATCAGCATCGGTAAGACGCAGTATATTACCGACCCCATTACCGGACAGTGGCGCGTGATTACCGGAGTCTTAAATGCCAGTACGCTGACCAATCCCGATACAGGCATTATTGGCCTTGCCAGCAAGCTGACCAATTTGACGGGGCCGACCGATGATAGCGTCAATGGCACGCCCTGCTGGCGGGTGAGTGGCATGCTCGACGCGCATTACCTGTCATTTCTCACGGGTGGGAATCCCCCGGCCGGTACTCTACTCTCGACCAGCGTGTGCGCCGGAAAAGCCGATGCCTTGCCCTACCAGGTGATGGTCGTTGGACAGGCGGCGAAGAGCGATACGGCGCAGACGACGCGCACATTTACCATCTCGAATTTTAACGAGTCGGTGACGATTACAGCTCCACAGCTTCAATAATTGCAGTGGATGCGTTGGCGAACTTTCAAAAAATCATAAGAGATATTCTGTAGGGGCCCATTCAGGGCGGGGACAAGCCCCGCCCGTACCCTATACGGAGGGCGTTCCGTTCGTGTAGGGTACGGGCGCACCCTTGCGGTCGCCCTGGATGATTGCAGCGGCCCTACGGATTTTGTGGCATAATCTTTGTAGGTTCGTCATCGTGTCCGTCGAGATATTCTTTCTATATAGATTTTTTTACTGTTCTTATCTTTTTTTCAGGGGGTCAGATGTACACATTAGAAGACGACCAGGAGACATCGGCACGGCTGCGTAAACGGGACTTTATTAATACATCCCATACGGCGGCGGTACCGGAAGATGAGGATGCTGGCGCGCCGGGCACCTTCGGTGAGATCGGGGCGGTAGGTGGGACAGGAGGAGCAGGAGGAGCGGGCGGAACAGGGAAGATGGAGGCGGCGGGGGCGACAGGAGGGCCACCGAGAGCGGGTGACTCGTTTACCCGGCAGATCACGAGCTCTTTTAAGCGATTCATGGCGCCGGGGAAAAGTGTGAGCAATGTGGGGGGGAGGCGGACGGCGCTGGCGGCCATGATTGTGGCCTGTGTGGCGGTCTTTTTCACGGCGCTTGATCAGACGGTGGTGGTGACGGTACTGCCGAAAATCATTATCGATCCGGGCATCAATATCTCCTTCATTCACCTGGATCACGCGGCGTGGATTGTGAGTGCGTACCTGCTGGGATTTATCATTGCCATGCCGCTGATGGGGCGCGTGTCGGATATCTATGGACGGCGGCGCATTTTGTTGCTCTGCCTGTTCATATTCGGCTTCGGCTCGGTGCTGTGCGGGCTGGCTCCGTTTTTTGGCCAGAACATCGATCTGAGTTTTCTCGGCGCCATCGGCATTGATACCTCCTCTCCGGGACTGATTTTCCTCATTTCGGCTCGTTTCCTGCAGGCTATCGGCGGCGGCGCGGTTGTGCCGGTGGCGATGGCGATTGTCAGCGACTTTTATGGGCAGGAGCGGCGCGGGCTGGCGCTGGGTATCGTCGGGGCGGTGACCGAGGCGGGCGGCGTAGTTGGTCCCTTATATGGAGCGCTGGTGGTGCAGCATTTCGATTGGACCTACATCTTTTACTTCAATGTGCCGGTTGTGCTGGCGCTGATGGCTGCCGCCTGGTTTATCATTCCCAGGGGCAAGCGCTTAGCTCATGGCATCGACTGGATCGGAGCTGCACTGCTCGGCGGGGCGCTTACCTGTATCAGCCTGGGACTGGCGCAGCAGGGCACCGATCTTGGGCCGACCACTGCCAATAGCTCGGGGCCGCAGAACAATCCCATTGCGCTGGTGCTGGCCGTGGTCTTCCTGATCCTTTTCATCATTGTTGAGCGCAAGGTACGCCATCCCGTCGTTGACCTTTCGGTGTTCAAACGCTTCACCTTCAGCGCCAGCGCGCTGGTCAGCTTACTGGTGGGCGCGGCGTTGATTATCGCGATGGCCGATATCCCGCTGTATGTCGATACGGTGCTGGGGAGCCAGATTCCTGATAATCAGACTGCGCTGTTCAGTGGTCTCGCGCTGCTGCGCCTCACTGCGATGATTCCAATCGGTGCGTTCCTGGGCGGCTGGCTGTGCGGGCGTATCTCCTGCCGCGTGACGGGCGTGCTTGGTTTGCTCTTCACCGCCGTTGGTTTTTACCTGATGAGTCGCTGGCCTACTTACGTGGACTGGAGCCAGATGACGGTCAGTACGGTGACAACCGGGTTTGGGTTTGGCCTGGTGATTGCGCCGATTAGCACAACCGCGATCAACTCGGTGCGGGCAACGCAGGCGGGTATGGGTTCGGCCATCGTGACCTCGCTGCGCATGACCGGCATGATTTTCGGGCTGGCGGCCCTGACTTCGTGGGGGCTGGCCTACTTCAAGCAACTGGTTTCGCAGTATCCTTCGCTGCCGCTTAATCCTGCAGGTGACCAGGCCGCCCAATGGGCGAAAGGATATGGCGCGCACGTGATCGCCTCGGCGCACGGAGTATACAGCGCGATCTTCTTCACCACTATGATCCTGTGTCTCATAGCTATAGTACCTGCCGTTTTCCTGTGGAGCAGTAAGTCTGTCGCCATCGCGGAGGAGGCGGAGATTGAACAGGCACTGGTTCCTGATCCGTTCGCGCCGGTTGCGCCGGCAACCCCAACAGAGCCAACGCAGGAAATCTCCGCGCCGCTGGCCGGTACGTTCCTTGCCAATGCCGAACTGCTGGATACAGTTGATCCTATCATAGCGCCTCCTGTCCCTCCGATCATCGACAACGGCGGAGGTGGCGGAGGTGGCGGACGCAGGCCGAGGAGACGGCGGCGCTTGCTGCTGCTGGCTGCCAGCATTTTGCTGCTGCTGTTGTTAGTGCTGGGTGGTATCTTTGCCGCCTTGTCGTGGCAGTCACCGGATACAAGCACAACACCGGGGACTCCAGGCTCTACGCATGGCTCGGGCGCAACCTCGACGCCTACACCCATCGCCGGGCCGCGCATGATGGAACTGGCCCTGGATGATGGCGCGCTGACCTCCATCTTTGTGAAGCAGCTTGGACTGAAGCAGAACGCGCTGACCGATATGAAGGTTACGCCCACGCCAAACGATGGGATCGACATTAGCCTGAACCTATCGCATCCTACCGGTTGAGTTGGACAGCACCATCGGGATTGATAAGCAGCAGAACCTGCAGTTGCATGTGCTGCACCTGAAACGCGATGGACTGGACGCGGGACCCGCCGCGGCGAATAACATGCAGCAGGCGCTTAACCAGTTGCTGATTAGCTCGGTCATGCCTTCCCTGCATAATACGCTGAAAAGCGCGAAACTCATCGCAGTGCATACCAGCTCAAGTGTTGGATGCGGCGGTGGCGCTGAATTGCTGACGCTGCTGATCCAGGCTCCTCCCATTCAGGGCATAGCCGCGCAGCCAACCCCGACGGTGTTCTGCTTTAAAGGGCCAATCGATATCACTAAGCTGTTGCCGAGCTAAGGCAAGGAGAGAACGATGAAAAAGTTACGCTTTATTCAGGCGGGTTGGGTGCTCCTGCTGGCTGTGCTGGTGCTGGGCGTTTCCGTTATCAATCCGGCCCTGGCAACTACCAATACTACACAACATAGTTCAGCGAATAAGCAGCTTGCCGCCAGCACATCGCTCAACGCGTCGATTTATGTCACCCTGGCTATGATGGAACCGAGGTTTCAGGATGGCATTTCGCGGCGGGTGCCACAATCATTTAATAGCGCCATTAATGCTCTGATCAGCAAGCTGCCCGCGCAAGACCAGGGCTGGGCGTTGGAGATGGCAACTACGCTGATCCAGCCTTCGGCCACACTGCAAAACCTGGTGACGCAGCCGGGTGGGTTGGCAGCGACCATTTCAATTTCGCTCTATCCTGGCGATCCCAAGCCAACCATTGCCACGATGCTCTTCAGCTTCAGTGTGCTGGATTCGTCTACCATCCAGGTAAGCGCGAATCCGATCAATGGAGGGCCCGCGCTTGCTTCCGGTCCGGTGGATACGCTGCAGATGCCACTCGGCAGAGTCAATTCGGTCAATACTACGCCCAACTGTGGTCAGGCAGCCCTGGATTTCAACCTGCAAATTCCGGTGACGCTGGGGCAGGCATCCACACAGTCGCAGCTGCCGGTTGCGAATACGTTGGGACATGGCAACCCGATGGCAAGCATGCTGCCCGCTATTAACAATAATGCCGCCAACACGTTTATCGAGATTCCGGCATCGTCGCTTGGCTCGATCGGCAGCAGCATTGGCAGCTTGCCCGTTGGCAGCAGCTTTACCGCCCAGAATATTCGTATTACAGTGCAGGGCAAAAACCTGCATATCCAGTCGGATATTTACTGGAACGGGCTGAACATCGGCACGGCGGATTCGACGATCGCGCCGTCAGCCAGCGGCGGAAAGCTGGTCTTGACCGTCACGAACACAAGCTTGAGCGTGTTTGGCCTGTTTTCAATACCCATTAACAGCTACAACGCGCAGATTCAGCAGACGCTCAATTCGAAGCTGGGCAATGCTTTCGCGGGTAAGTTCT
>VBFM01000307.1:0-3548 GCA_005882595.1 Chloroflexota bacterium | reverse complement strand
TCTATTACGCCTCGCGCCTGGCTATGCACCTTGGGAGAACCGACCGCGCGGCAGCATTAGCCGGAGAGGCACTGGCGCTGGCCGAGCGAACGGGAGATCAGGCCGACATCAGCAACGTACTGGCTATGCTCGGTTCCATCGCTCTGGCTACAGGTTCGCAAGAGGAGGCTGCTACCCACTTCACTGAAAGTTATGCTGTAGCCAAACGCGCAGGAGATGTGGCTGCAATGGGCCTTGCCCTGCTCAATCTTGGCGAGATTGCACGCAAGCGCAGGGAGGTCGTACGTGCCACCGAGTTTCTGGAGGAAGCTCTCGCCCTGGTGCGTGTCTACGAGATGACCTGGGGCATCGCCAATATCCTCACCCTGTTGGGACACCTTGCCCGCCAGCAGCAGGACTATGAGCAAGCGAAGGGACGCTACCGGGAAAGCCTGGCGATTTACCAGCGGCTGGGCAATGCCACCTATACCGCCTGGTGTCAGGAGCTATGAGCGTGCCACCAGACTGTGCGCCGCCGCGGCGGCACTGCGAGTAGTAGCACACACTCCGCTTCCCCCGACCGAACAGGAGGACTTTGATAAGGTCGTCATGACCGCACGCGCTGAATTGGATGAGAGCGTCTTCGCAGAGCAGTGGAGCATCGGATCAACCATGACACAAGATGACGCGATCTCCTACGCCCTGATGGAGCTTCCGACGTGAACGGCCCAAGCAGAACAGAGTTCGTAAGGACGTTGCTTACTACTTTGCTTCTGTTTCCAAAGATAACGGCCGGCAGGACTGGCGTTCGATAAACTCCGTGGGCAGCACTACACGCGTCATGTCCAGCGCTTCTCTATTGATCAGGCGCAGGAGCATTGTCGCCGCCGTGCGTCCCAGTTCCATGCGTGGTGCATGTACCGTGGTCAGGGGAGGATTCATGATTTCGGTGTAGGGAAGATTATCGAAACCGATCACACTAATATCGCCAGGCACCGTCATGTCCAGTTCATGAAGCGCTCGATAGACGCCCGCGGCCTGACGATCGTTGCCTGCGAAGATGGCCGTGGGCGGCTCCGGCAGCTCCAGCAAGGCTCTGGTTGCCGTATAGCCATCGGCTTCGGTAAAATTTCCAGCGCACTGGAGCTGCGGATCGAGCGGTAGATTGGCCGCGTCCAGGGCTGCGCGATAGCCGGCGATGCGCTCGATTGCGTCTCTCGCCTGTGCGGTCTTGCCAATATAGGCGATGCGCCGGTGCCCAAGGCTGATCAGATGTGTGGTTGCGACAAAGCCGCCCTCCCAACTGGTAATGGTCACCGAGGGTACCCCGGAACGCGGGCTGCGCTGATTGTGGATGAGTACAAAGGGCCAACCTGAGCGTTCGAGATGCTCAATGGCCTCATCGGATGGGAGGACCAGCAAAATACCATCTGTGGAGTGGTCGGTAACCGTATCAATCCATTGCACCTCTTGTTCGGGTTGGTAATTGGTCGAGGTCAGGACCAGGCGAACTCCGGCCTCGCGCAGCACCTGAGCCACTCCCTCCAAAATTGGTAAGTAATATTCGTCGTCCAGGCGCGGTAAGATCAGATCCACCAGCCCGGTTTTTCCTTTTCGTAAGGCGCGAGCCGCGCGATTGCGCACAAAGCCGTATTCTTCAATCACCCGCTCAACTCGTTTGCGGGTGGGCAGTGCCACGTCTGCACGATCATTCAAGACCTTCGAGACAGTTGGCACCGAGACGCCCGCGATTTGCGCGATCTGCGCAATGGTTGGACGCTCATCTGTTCTATGTCTCTTTGCCATTGGAACATCCTCCCAAGGATTTTTCAGAAACTTTCGTTTTATATTATAGCACATCAGCGACCAAAGTACTGCTCTTTATCGATCTATTTCCGGCGACACTGCAAAAAAGTCGGCAAATTGCCAAATTAACCTTGACAACCCAGCACAAAATCAGTATATTTATACTGATGGGAATGATAACGATTTCTTAAAGTATCGAAAACTCTCCTTTTAGCCAAAATCTGGGCCTGTCCCTCGCGGGGCACCTCGGCTCAACAGCAAGCGCCCGGCTGCCCGGGCAGAGAAACAGGAGGTACTAAGAGAAATAAACTCACGAAGCGACAAAAAAATTTGGTTCAGTGACGACCCTTGTTTTGAGACCAGTGCCTGATTTATTTTTTGCGAGGAGGTTTTCCATGTTTTCAAACCTTGCTCATTCGCTTGGGAAGACGAAGATCCAAACGAAGACAGTTGTCTTCTCCCTGCTGGCGCTTTTACTCATTGTGCTGGCTGCCTGCGGCCAGGGAAGCTCAACTACCTCGAAATCCACAAGCAATGTGCTGACTATTGTCCCCAGCCCCAAAGGCGATTTTACCAATGGCTTTAGTCCGTATTCCTCGAGCGCCAACTATGGCTCCCAGGGCATGATTTACGAGACGCTGCTGTTCTTTAACCGCATGAACAGCGAGGTCAAGCCCTGGCTCGCCCAGAGTTATGCTTTTTCTAATGGCGCGAAAACCCTGACGTTCCAACTGCGCACGGATGTCAAATGGTCCGATGGCCAGCCCTTTACCTCTGCCGATGTAGTCTTTACCCTGGATATGCTCAAACAGTATCCGACGGCTGACACCAACGGCCTCTGGCAATATCTTCAGAATGTGCAGGCACCTGATAACAACACAGTTGTGGTTACCCTGAATGCTCCCTACACGCCTGTCCTCTGGTACCTTGCCGGCCAGACCTGGATTGTCTCCAAGCACGAGTACGCCAGCGTGGGCGATCCGACCAAATTTGCCGATGACAATCCTATTGGTACCGGTCCCTTTGTGCTCAAATCGTTCACACCTCAGTTGATCGATTTAAAGAAAAATCCCAGCTACTGGCAGCCAGGCAAACCCGCGGTCGACGAGATTCACTATCCCGCTTTCGATTCGAACACGAGCGCCGAACTGCTGCTCCAACGCGGAAGTGTCGACTGGACGGGCCTCTTTACACCCAATATCGAGCAGACCTACGTTTCCAAAGATCCGGCTCACAACCACTACTGGTTCCCGAACCGCAATATCGTCATGCTCTACCTGAACACGGCCAAAGCTCCATTCAACCAGCTCGCCGTGCGCCAGGCGATTAGCAATGCGATCGATCGCGACAAGATCTATAAGATCGCTGAGAGTGGCTATGAGCCAGTTTCCAGCCCAACTGGCCTGCTGCTCCCTGCCAACCAGAGCAATCTGAACTCTGCATACGCGAACTCTTCGTTCTCGCTCAATCCCACGAAGTCCGACCAGCTGCTGCAGAGCGCGGGATTGACCAAGGGTTCCGACGGCATCTACGCGGATAAGAGTGGCAAAAAGCTCTCTTTCCAGATCGATGTCGTAACCGGCTGGACCGACTGGGTAACGGCTGATCAGATTATCGCATCGAACCTGAAAGCGATCGGTATCAATGCTACGGTGAACGCGATCTCCTTTAACTCGTACTTTAGCGCGCTGCAGATGGGCACCTTCGATATGGCCATCTCCTGGACCAATCCCGGTCCGACGCCGTTCTACCTGTACAATTCG
>VBFM01000306.1:3347-8439 GCA_005882595.1 Chloroflexota bacterium | reverse complement strand
CGATCTAATCATCCTCGAAAACGCCGATTACTTACAGGGCATGAGTACCTCGATGCGCCTGGGTATACAGAGACTATTATCCCTTAACTATAGGAAACCATTAACAGGCGAGATTGACAGCACGCTGGTTTTGCTCGGTGATCAGCCTTTGATAACCGCGCGAGACATAGATATGCTGATTGCGACATACAGAACCACCGGCAAAAGGATTATCGCGCCTACCTACCAAGGCAAACGCGGCAACCCCATCCTGTTCGATGCCAGCCTGTTTCCCGAACTATTAGAGGTCACAGGCGACGAAGGCGGACGTCGCGTGCTTGAACGTCACCGCGATGAAATAGCCACTGTCGAGATGGGCAACCCCCTAGCAAATATCGATGTGGATACGTGGGAGGCGTACCAACAGGTTCTTGTTGCCTGGGAGCAAAAGAAAAAGGAAGAGCATGGTATCTGAAGAACAGAAAAAACAGGCGCAATTCTGGCTGGAATACAGCCAGCAATTATCGGGAGCCATCCGCTATATCGAAGCATTAGCGGCAGTGGAACGCGCTCTCGTGCTGGATGATTCAAGTGTCGCAGCATGGTATGCGAAAGGGACGTATCTGGCGATGGCAGCCCGCTATGACGAGGCGTTAACGGCATTTGAACATGCTTTATCGCTGGACGAAATGTATGTGCCAGCATGGGACGGCAAGGCGTGGGCACTGGGGATTCTTGGCAGGAAAGATGAGGCATTGGCAGCCGTGAACAGAGCATTGGAACTGAATCCAGAGTATTTTGATGCGCTTAAACGAAAGAAGCGGTTAGAGTTGTGAATAATTCACTTACTCATGGAATATCCTCATTACAATACCCCTTTCACCAACTCGACAATCTCCCGGTGAATCTCCTCCACTGTCCTTGAAGCATCCACCACCTTGATGCGTTCTGGATACTTGCGCGCCAGCATCCGAAAGCCTTCCTGTACCCTTCGATGAAAATCTTCGGCTTCAGCATCGAAGCGAGTTCGTTCTTCACGCTGACCACTTGCATCGTCGGTTCGTTGATGAACCTGCGATGGATCGAGATCGAGGAGAATGGTCAGATCAGGTTTGATGCCCCGCGTCGCCAGCAGAGACAGCCGCTCAATCAATTCTACTCCAACACCCCGCGCATATCCCTGATAAGCGATGCTGGCATCGAAGCAGCGATCGGTAATCACCAGTTTTCCCTCGTCCAGCGCGGGGATAACCAGTATAGCAAAATGCTGGGCGCGGTCAGCTTGAAAGAGGAAGGCTTCCGCCAGGGGGGTGATTGCCAGTTCGGGACGATTGAGCACCAGTTGCCGGATCTCCACTCCGAGTGGCGTACCGCCCGGTTCGCGCGTGCGCACGTACGCTATACCCTGGGACTGCAGCCAGCGCTCCAATAGCTCCGTCCAGCCCCTCAAATGCGATCAATCGGCCTCTGCTCACGCCCTACTTCCCCCTGTCGGTACGGTAGACATCGTAATCCCAATCGAAATAGGGCTTGGGCAGCATATCTTCGGGCGTCCACTCGGAATTGGCTTTGCCGTACTTTCCATGGTATTCTTTGAGGGTTTCACCCACGTACTCGAAGGTAAGCTGGCAGATACGGAAGCCAACGGGCACCCAGATGGTGGTTTGTGTGTGATTGCTGATTTCCATCGTCCAGCGACTGATATAGCCGACATCGCCAACGCCCGCGCAACGGCACACCGATAAACCTGAGCGCGCCACGGTACTGCGTGAATACATCTTGGCCAGGTAGCCGTTATGCCCTCCGATCACTTCGATGGTGTGAGCCAGGATGGTCGTGCCGGGGCGAATAGCGATTTTGCCGTCTGCCGCCTCACGCGGCTGCCCCCAGTAGCGGCGAATATCGTGCGGGTTATCCAGGTGAATGATATCGACATTCATATCACCCTGAAAATACCATTTACCCAGGCGGCAATCATAGGAATTGGTTCCTAACTGGCGCTGGTCAAATGGCTCGATGATGATATTGCCGTTATGCAACTCTGCATGGTCGTGCCGGGGCGAACGGAGATTTTGCCATCCATTGCCTCGCGCGGCTGCCCCCAATAGCGGCGAATATCGTGCGGGTTATCCAGGTGAATAGTATCGACATTCATATCACCTTGAAAATACCATTTACCCAGGCGGCAATCGTAGGAATTGGTTCCTAGCTGGCGCTCGTCAAATGGCTCGATGATGATATTGCCGTTATGCAACTCTTCCACAATGCGTTTATCGGATAATAACATGCAGGACTGCTCTCCTTCGGATGGGTCATTGGGCAAGGGCGACACTCGTGGTCGCCCTGGTCTATACCCTGTAATTCTTATAACGTATTATCTTCTTCATCTGAACGATATTCAGCAGGCAGCGCGCGTACAGCGTCAATTTCCACCCAGATGCGTTGTGCCAGCAGCCGCGCTTCATCTTCGTCCACCAGGGCCTGCTGGAATGGGAAGAAGGCTCTATCGTTGCTGTGATGGTGAATCCAGCGGCTGATAATGTTGATCTGATCGACTTCCGCCTTCCCTACGATGCTCGGCGGCTCTCCCATCGAGGAGGCGATGGCGAGCAGGTCGTGTACCCCCTGTTTAGTGGCCTGCGGCTCATGCGGAATACAGCGCTGTTCAACCAGCCGTCCATGCCGGATCAGAAATAGTTCGTTACATTCTGTGCGAGCTGAGGGGTAGATAATAAACAGGTTGTTGGCTTCCACCGCGCCCGTGATTAACTGCTGACCAATCAGCACTTCGTCGGCGCTGCGAATCGTATCGCGCAACCAGGCGGCGCGTTCAAAATTCAACTGCTGCGAGGCTTCTAACATCTGGCGGCGCAGGCGGTCCAGCAGATCCTCGCGCTCGCCGCCCAGGAACGCGCAGACCTCCTCAATCGTCCGGCCATAGTCCGCGACGCCACTGGCATCCACTCCACCTCTACAGGGGCCGGGACAGCGATTGAGGTGCAGGCGCAGGCAGGGATCAGAGGGCCTGGCCTGGGGCGGCAGGCCTTTGGTGCAGGTGCGAATGGGAAACACTTTTTGCACCAGTTCAATCGTCAGATCGACAATGCGACGACTGCGGAACGGGCCGAAGTAGCGCGCCCCGTCGGCTGCCACTTCTCGCGTGGCATAGACGCGCGGGAATGGATGCTGGATATCGATCTTGATAAAGGGGTAGAGTTCGTAGTTTCGCAGTTGCACATTATAGGCCGGCTGCAACTCCTTGATGAGTTGCGATTCGACCAGCAGCGCTTCCAGTTCGGAGCCAAGCACGCGCGTCTCGATCTCTTTGACGTTCTGCAAGAGCCCATCCATTTTGCGCGTGTAGCCAAGTGGCTGGCTGTAGTAGGATGCAAGTCGATCTTTCAGGCACTTAGCCTTACCAACATAGATCACCTGCCCATTAACATCCTTCATCAGGTACACGCCTGGCAGCGCCGGAAAATCACGCTTCCACGCCGGATTCAGGAATAGGTTTCCGGTTGGGCGCAGTGTCACCGACTGCGCTGAGATTCTACCGTCCGACCGTAACTGCTCGATTTGTTTGGTCGTTGCCGCCTGCGTGATGTCGCCGTTCCACGCGACAGGCAATTGCAGGCGGCGGCGTAGGTGCCCCAGCGTTGAAATACCCTGTTCCTGAGCCAGCGCGAGCAGTTTGATAAAGACGGCAGCCGTCACCCTGGCATCTCCCAGGGCGCGGTGGCGATTGGCGGCAGGTATTTTGAGATGCTCGGCGACCTTGTCAAGCTTGAAACGGCGCAAGCCAGGGAGAAAACGGCGCGCCAGTGGAATAGTATCCAGGCCATCGATGGGGAAGTCATAGCCCAGCAGCCGCGCTTCATACCCCAGGAAGCCGATATCAAAGCCGATATTATGCCCGACAAGAATTGCGCCATCGATGAATTGCAGAAAGTCAGGCAGGATTTCAGCAGCTTTGGGGGCAGTATTCACCATATCCTGCGAAATGCCTGTGAACTGCACAATAAAGGCCGGTAATCTCGTCCCCGGGTTGAGCAGGCTTTGAAATGAACCGATGACTTCGCCCCCCTTGATACGAATCCCGGCCACTTCGATGACGCGATGCGAACCTGGGCGCAGGCCCGTCGTTTCCGTATCGAGCACCACAAATTCAACCTCGGCAAGCGTTCGATGCGTGCTGCGCCACGCGCTAAGCGCCCATGATTGCTCATCAGCCTGTTCAAATATTTCAAATAAAGAGGAACTGCTTAACGCTTTGCGCAGCAGGGTCAGCCAGATAGGATTTTTCGCCGTGCTCGTGCACTCGGTGACGCCAAATAAGTGCTGCAACAGCAGTCCTTCCGCTACGGGTTGCCCAATGCTCTCGAGTAGTTCGTGTGCGCGCCGCAGCAAAACGCCCTGCTGCGCACTGGCTTCCACCTGTGTCATGACAATTAAGCTCCCCCTGATCTGCTGGTTTAGATCATGCGTACCAGGAGTATACCACATTGCTCATCAATCGGGGAATAGTTCATTCTCCGTTTTTTCCAGATATTGTGTCTTGTTCGAGTCTTTGCACATATGCTACACTGGGATGAACTAACCGTATATTAGCTATTTACCTGCGACAAATAGGCCGATCGAAGCAGAAGGAGACATTTATGGCAGGGGCTGATCGGGTAGGTCAACAGCTTGGGAACTACCGTTTGTTACGACTGCTGGGGCGCGGCGGCTTTGCCGAGGTCTATTTAGGAGAGCATGTCTATCTCAAAAGCTATGCTGCGCTGAAGGTACTCCACACGGTACTTCGAGACGAGGAACAGGCAGGCTTTTTGAAGGAGGCGCAGACACTGGTTCGCCTCACGCATCCGCATATCGTGCGCTTGTTCGATTTTGCGATAGAGCATGGCACCCCATTTCTGGTCATGGAGTACGCCCCCAACGAAACGCTACGCCAACGCCATCCCGCCGGTTCGCGCCTTCCACTGGATGCTATTATTTCATATGTCCAGCAGGTAGCTTCGGCTCTCCACTACGCGCACGATCAACATCTGATCCATCGTGATCTCAAGCCAGAAAATATGCTTCTGAGCACTCGTGATGAAGTTCTGCTTAGTGA
>VBFM01000306.1:525-3304 GCA_005882595.1 Chloroflexota bacterium | reverse complement strand
CTAGCCCCGGAACAGTTACAAGGTCAACCCCGACCTGCCAGCGACCAGTATGCGCTCGGCATCGTCGTGTACGAGTGGCTTTGTGGAACGCTGCCATTTTTTGGAACCCCTATCGAAATCGCTGCGCAGCACCTCACTATGCCACCTCGACCATTGCGCGAGTTCGTACCGGACCTTGCGCCCGCCATCGAAGCAGTCGTACTTCAAGCGTTAGAGAAAGAACCGCAAAAGCGCTTTAACGATGTGCAGGATTTTGCGGCTGCGCTTGAACAGGCCTACCAGGATGACGTAATGCATCCTGGTATTCCGGATTTTTCCTCACAACATGAATCTACTCTGGCCCAACAGCCAGAAGCTTTGCTAGAAGGTATGCAGCAACCTCAGCCTCTATGGAAGGTGCCTGCGCCTTTCACATCCTTTATAGGACGAGAACAGGAGGTTGCTGCTATCCGCGGGCTGCTTCAATCCTCGGAGATCCGCTTGTTGACACTGCTGGGTCCCGGAGGGATCGGCAAGACCCGCCTGAGTATGCAAGTTGCGACGGAAATGCGCAATTTCTTCCCCGATGGTGTCTGCTTCATTCCCCTGGCCGCGATCTCGGACCCTGAACTGGTGATTCCCACTATTGCTAAGGAACTGGATATCCGCGAAGTGGGCGAGCAAACTACTAGCGAGCGGCTGAAGCTGGCGCTGCGCGATAAAAATCTGCTGCTGGTGCTGGACAATTTCGAGCAAATCGCAGCGGCGGCCCCGCGAATTGAGGAACTCCTCGTTGCCTGTCCTACCCTCAAATTGCTCGTCACGAGCCGTGGGGTGCTACATGTGCAGGGCGAACAGGAGTTTCCCGTCTCGTCACTGGCGCTGCCCAACCTGGCACAGCTTCCAGAGGGTGAATCCCTTGCGCAATTCGCAGCGGTCGCACTTTTTGTGCAGCGCGCTCGCGCGGTACAGCCCTCTTTCCGTATCGATTCGACCAACGCGCGCACGATTGCTGAGATCTGCGTAAGCCTGGATGGGTTACCCCTGGCGATTGAACTGGCGGCTGCCCGCACGAAGCTGTTACCCCCGCAGGCTTTACTGGCGCGACTCTCACAGCGGCTGCGGGTACTCACCGGCGGCTCTCGCACGCTGCCAGAACGCCAGCAAACGCTGCGCAGTACGTGCAAATGGAGTTATGATCTTTTAGATGCCCGCGAGCAGCGCTTGTTCCGGCGCCTCGCGGTCTTTGTCCGTGGCTGGACGTTGGAAGCTGTGGAAGCTGTCTGCTACTATGACAGCGACGATGAGCAGAAATTCGCCCTGGAAGAGGTCGCCTCTCTACTCGATAAGAGCCTGCTGCTTCGAATCGAGAAAGATGGAGAGCAAGCCCGCCTCCAGATGCTGATGACGATACGTGAATATGCACTGGAATGCCTGACGGCCAGTGGCGAGATGGAGGCGGTGCGACGCGCCCACGGCCTTTACTATCTAGCCCTGGCGGAGGAAGCCGACAAGGAGCGAGAAGGTTCCCCACAAGCAGTATGGCTGGCCCGCCTGGAGTGGGGACATGAGAACCTGCGCGCCGCGCTGAACTGGTTCCTGGAGGGCGGAGATGCGGAATCCGCCCTGCGTTTAAGCGGTGCGTTATGGTGGTTCTGGTCGTTGCGTGGCTATTCGATTGAAGGACTTTCATGGCTGAACAGGGCGCTTGCCAGCAGTGAAGGGGTTCCGATGTGGGTGCGGGCGAGAGCGCTTCGCGGCGCGGGGATGCTGGCCCTCAACCTGGACGACTATGTCTCAGGTGAAGTGATGTTGAAAGAGAGCCTTGTACTGCACAGGGAAATTGGAGACAAGCATGGCATGGCTGCTGCTATCTACTCGTTGGGACTGATAGCCTGGTGGAGGGAAGAGTATGCCAACGCGCGTGCGCTAGAGGAAGAGATGTTAGCGCTTTCCCGAGAGATAACCGATAAAGCAGGCATGGCTGATGCCCTGCACATCTTATCGGAAATCGCCTTCGCACAAGGCGAGTATGCCAGCGCGCGCGCGCAGGCATACTCGCCTTGTGCGAAGGCGATTTCCGATAAGATGTGCAGTGGCGCGGGTCGTCATTGCTCGGGGCGATATCGCCACAGCACGCACACTGGTGGAGGAGTGTCTGGCCACATCGAGAGCAATAGGATATAAGCGTGGGGTGGCTCAAGCGCACAGCCAGTCAGGGCTATATGCCCTCCATCTCGGCGATGCTGTTCTGGCGCGCTCGCTGCTGGAGGAGAGTCTGGCCACTTTTAGAGAGGTGGGTGATCGCAGGAATGAAGCGAAGTCCCTCTTCCATCTCGCTAAAGTGATGGCTTTCCAGGGTGACGGCATGGCGGCGCGCGCTTTCTACAAGGAGAGCCTGACAATTGCCAGAGAACTGAATTATAAGGATTTAGTCGCCTCGTGCCTGGAAGGGGTAGCCGAGGTGGTTATAGCACAGGGACAGCCCGCGAGGGCCACTTCGATATTAGGGGCAGCAGAGGGCCTCCGCGAGGCTATCGGGGCACACATGTTACCAATTTTTCGTGCTACCTACGATCGTACGATAGCTACGGCGCGCAACCAGCTCGGAGAGAAAGCATTTACGGCGGCATGGGAGCAGGGGCGAAAGATGGCGGTGGAGCAGACGGCTGGAATGCTGGAAGAAGCTCAAGAGGCTGAAGTGGCTACTGCTGAGGCACGGCAGACTCAGGCGGTAAAGTTCCCATCACCGCCACGCTATCCCGATAACCTGACGGCACGAGAGGTGGAGGTGCTGCGC
>VBFM01000306.1:0-484 GCA_005882595.1 Chloroflexota bacterium | reverse complement strand
GTGGTCAGTTCGCGCACGGTGAATTCCCATCTTACCTCCATCTACAGGAAGATCCAGGTCTCATCACGCAGCTCCGCCACACGCTATGCAATCGACCACCACCTTGTCTAGGGCATCTGACCAATCCTGGGTAGTGTTTCCTTTCATCCTTAATTGATATCCCTCCCGTGTATGAGCTAAAATAATGGCATCCTTGTTAATATCTAGAGGATAGTACCCACCTGAACATTGACAGTTGCATTCGAGTTAGGTATATTTTATCGGTGAGCTTTGACAGTATTGTGGAGTGATACCCTTCGTAGAACAAAAAACTAGTTTTGAACGGAGGTAAGACATGCTTAAGCGTCTGTTCGCACTGTTAGCCATCCTGGGCGTCGCGATCGCGGTCGTTGTTGGGCGCAAGCGTTCACAGGTGTCCGTCCCTGTAACCGATGACTTCCGCCACCCTGACCGCTCGGTGTCGTGGTTGGCTGCCCTTGATTCG
>VBFM01000305.1:0-3663 GCA_005882595.1 Chloroflexota bacterium | reverse complement strand
CAGATCCTCGACGTCGAGGGCAAGCTGGTGGGGGAGATGCCCGACCTCAGCGCGGAGCAATTGCTATCGCTCTACCGCTATATGCAGCTCGGACGGGTGTTCTCGAACAAAATCATCGCTTTGCAGCGGCAGGGGCGAGCGACCACCTTTGGCTCGTTGGTGGGGCAGGAGGCGACCGCCGTTGGATTGGCGGCTCCCCTGCAGCCACAGGACTGGCTGGCAACCTCCTACCGCGAAATCGCATCGCTCTTTGTCAAGGGAGTGCCAATCCCAACCGTAGCATACTCGTTTCGCGGCTTCACGCCTGAAAACTGGCCTGCTGAAAAGCACTGCCTGCCCGTTCAAATTGTTATCGGAACCCAAATGCTGCATGCCGTGGGGCTGGCAATGGCCGCAAAAATCGCGGGCGATCCGGTGGTCGCGGTTGGCGTTTGTGGTGACGGCGCAACCTCCGAGGGCGATTTCAACGAAGCATTGAACTTCGCGGGCGTCTACCAGGCTCCTGTCGTGCTGGTGGTACAGAATAACGGCTGGGCCATCAGTGTGCCACGCCATAAGCAGAGCGCTGCGACAACGCTTGCCGCGCGTGGAGCAGGCTTTGGCATTCCTGCGAAACTGGTGGATGGCAATGATATCCTGGCGGTCTACGATACCATGCAGGAAGCCATAGAGCGCGCGCGTTCAGGACAGGGACCAACGCTGGTAGAGACGCTCACCTATCGTATTGGAGCGCATACTACCGCGGACGATCCCACCCGCTACCGTGACTCGGTGGAAGTCGAGAGCTGGCGCGCTAAAGACCCGATTGTGCGTTTCCAGAAATTCTTGATCACACGTGACCTGCTCAATGAGCAGCGCGCGCAGCAGATCGTCGAAGAACTGGAGGAGGAAGTCAACGAAGCGGTACGCGTCGCCGAAGCCATTCCCCCGATGGCCCCGGATAGCTTCTTTGACTATAGCGCCGCCGAGCTATCGCCGCGCCTGCAAGCACAACGCGCCGACCTCCTGCGCCACATAGAACGTCCATAAGGCATCCGTAGGGGCGGGAGAGGCGTGGATGTGGGGAGGGGACGCTTGCGTCGCCCGCTAGTGGTTTAGATAACTCGTTGGGACGCTTGCGTCGCCCGCTAGTGGTTTAGATATAGGGAGCAACATCAATGCAGATGACCATGATAGAAGCGCTCAACTCGGCGCTTTCCCTTGAATTAGAGCGTGATAAGCGCGTTGTCGTGCTTGGACAGGATATCGGAGCCAATGGTGGGGTATTCCGCGTCACCGAACATCTGCAGCAGAAATTCGGTGAGAAGCGTGTCTTCGATACGCCGTTATCAGAATCAGCCATCATTGGCAGTTCCGTCGGCATGGCTATATATGGCTTGCGACCAATTGCCGAGATACAGTTTGCTGGATTCTTATTTGTATCTATGAATCAGCTTGTTTCACAGGCGGCGCGCATCCGTTTTCGCAGCGCGGGAGCCTACACCTGCCCCTTAGTGGTGCGCGCTCCCTACGGCGGCGGAGTGCGCACACCCGAAATGCACTCCGACAGTCTCGAAGGCGTCTTTTTGCAGACACCCGGCCTCAAGATCGTCATTCCCTCGAACCCCTACGATGCAAAGGGCCTGTTGGCCTCGGCAGTTGAAGACCCCGACCCGGTGCTTATGCTTGAAAATATCAAACTGTATCGCTCATTCCGCGCGGAGACACCCGAGGAACACTATAGCATTCCCCTGGGCAAGGCAAAGGTCGTGCGGGAAGGGAGCGATGTCAGCATCTTTGCCTATGGAGCGATGGTCAACGTCGCGCTGGAAGCAGCAAAACAGGCGCAGCAAGAGATGGGGACCAGCGTCGAGGTCATCGACATGCGCACCGTCTGGCCGCTAGACGAAGAAGCTATCGCGGCCTCGGTTGAGAAGACGGGCCGCGCGATCATCGTGCACGAGGCTCCGCGCGCAGGCGGCATAGGCGCGGAAATCACAGCAGTGATCAACGAACGCTGCTTCTACTCCTTGCTGAAACGGTTACGATACCCCGTTTCCTGTGCCTGGGCAGGAGGACTATTACCTGCCCAATCCCGCTAAGGTGATGACGGTGTTGAGGGAGATCATGGAACCGTAAGTAATATGGAGAGACAGAGTTATGAGTGAATTGAAACTGGCCGATCTCGGCGAAGGTATGCACGAAGCCGAAATTGTCGAATGGCTCGTCAAAGTGGGTGATACCGTCAAGCTGGATCAAACGGTGGTCAAGGTAGAAACAGATAAAGCCGTCGTCGAGATACCATCACCCGTTACAGGCCGTGTCGCGGAGATTCGCGTGCAGGACGGTCAGACCGCCAGGGTCGGTGATGTCCTGGTCGTCTTTGACGCGCCTACGCCTTCAAATGGCGATAATGCTGCTTCTGCCAAAGGCCAGGGCGCACAGGCTGCAGTACCTTCATCTTCCCCCACCCCTGCCACGCAAACAACACAGACGACTCAGCCAACAGCGCCCAAACAACGTGTGCTGGCTGCCCCCGCCGTGCGCAAACTCGCCTTCGAAATGGGAGTAGACCTGGAGCAGGTAACGCCATCAAATCCCAATGGACGTGTCTCGATCGAGGATGTGAAGGCCATTGCCGAACGCCGCTCTCAGACTGAATCTTCTCCTGCTGCTGCCACATCTGTTCCAGCGCCCAAAACCGCGGAAGATGCACTACCTCAAACCGGGGAGCGTCAGGCCTTGCTAACAACGGCACCTGCTGTTCAAGATGAACGCCAGCCCTTAACGGGACTGCGTAAACGCGTTGCCGAACATATGGAGCGTTCCTGGCGCACCATCCCCCATGCAACAGCTTTTGATGAAGTCGATGGTGGTGGCCTGGTAGCTTTGCGCGAAGCCCTCAAACCCATCGCGGAAAAGCGTGGCATACGCCTCACCTACATTCCACTGCTCATCAAACTCCTGATCCCCTTGCTGAAAGAGTTTCCGGTATTCAATGCCAGCCTGGATGAGGAGCGACGCGAGATTATCTATAAACGCTCGTATCATATTGGTGTTGCTGCCGCCACACCGGAGGGTTTGCTTGTGCCGGTGCTGCGCAACGCCGATCGCCTCACTCTGCTGGAAATAGCCAGCAGCGTTGAACGATTGATCGATGGGGCTAAAAAGCGTACACTATCGCTGCCGGAAGTGAGCGGCAGCACCTTTACCTTGAACAACGTGGGCAGCTTTGGCGGCGGCAGTGGCACGCCCATCATCAATCATCCTGAAGTGGCCATTCTCGCGTTTGGCAGAATTCAGGAAAAACCCGTCGTGCAGCAGGGAACCGTAGTCGTGCGCCCTATGATGCCCCTCGCGCTCTCCTTTGACCATCGCCTGATTGATGGAGCATTGTCGGGCGCTTTTCTCGCACGTTTCAAGGAACTGGTCGAGAATCCGCAGCAATTAATGCTGGATATGGTGTGAGGTCGTCAGGTAGAATAGATCACCCAGAAAGAAGAAAACAAATGGTTGTAGGAGATGTCACCACCGCCGTCGACGTGTTAGTACTGGGGTCCGGTCCAGGTGGCTATGTCGCGGCCATACGAGCTGCACAACTGGGACATCACGTCACCTTGATCGACCGGGGACCATTGGGCGGAACCTGCCTGCATCGCGGCTGTATCCCGCTCAAAGCCCTGC
>VBFM01000438.1:0-2438 GCA_005882595.1 Chloroflexota bacterium | reverse complement strand
ATGAGGCCGCGGTGCAGGCGCGTATTCAGCTCAAAGACCGCGACCGCACGCGCTACCTGCAATCGCAGTACCATTTCGATGTGAATGATCCGCTCCTCTATGACCTGGTGATCAACACCGGCGTCATTGATCTGGACAGTACAGTCGACCTGGTGTGCATAGCTCTCGAGCGCAAAGCTCATAAACTTGCTGTGGCTACCGGGGAGCTTGGTCCGGTCGTGGGACTTCCTCCCTATCCTGGTCAGCCCGCCGATTTGCGTCCGCCGACCAGCATGACCGGAAGCGAACCAACCTCCTGATCTCACTGATGACATAACATGATGTAGGGGCGCAATTCATTGCGCCCTCATAATTGTACAAAGGAGATAGCCGCTATGAGACTCGCCAGCTTTTCTACCTCTGACCTTCCTCGTGCGCGCCTTGGTATCGTGCAGGGCGACGAGATCGTCGATGTTGACCTTGCTGCCCGCGCCCTAAATCGCACGCCTTATGAAAGCATGCTCGATCTGATCGATCATTACGACCAGGGGTTGCCCAATTTGCAAGCAATTATGCAGAAGGCCGCGGGCCGCCGCTTTTCCGATGTGAGGACGTTCGCAGACGTTGGCGCGGTGCGTGCACTGTCCGAAGTACAACTGGCAGCGCCCATTCCACGCCCATGCAAAAATATCGTCTGTCTCGGCCTCAACTACGCGGATCACGCGAAGGAGTCAGCCGAGGCGCGCGGACGCCAGGCCACCATCCTGGAAGACCCTCTATTTTTTACAAAAGCTCCGACCACCGTCAACAGCCCTTACGGGACGATCGTTATTGACCCGGCGGTTTCCAACCAGATCGATTGGGAAGTCGAACTGGCCGTCATTATCGGCAAAACTGGCAAGAACATTCGCGAAGAGGACGCCTTATCGCACGTCTTCGGCTATACTGTCCTCAACGACGTCTCCGCGCGCGACCTTCAAGCACGCCACAAGCAGTTCTTTAAAGGCAAAAGCCTCGATGGCTACTGTCCCATGGGGCCCTGGATTGTCACCGCCGACGAGATTCCCGACCCGCAGCAGTTGACGGTACGCCTGCGCGTCAATGGCGTCACCAAACAGGAAAGCAATACAAGTTTGATGCTCTTCTCTGTGCGTGCCATAATCGCTATCCTTTCGCAAGGCTTGACGCTGGAACCTGGCGATATCATTGCCACAGGCACCCCCAGCGGCGTCGGCTTCGCCCGCAACCCACCCGAATTTCTCAAGGCTGGCGATATCATGGAGACGGAAATTGAAGGTATTGGAACAATGCGCAATCCCGTCGTCAATGCTTGACATTAATTGGCTGATTCCATGTGTGCTAATTGCACCTTCAGAAACTCTTGCATTCACTGTATTATTTCCGTAGGGACGCGATTATGAACACTAATAAATTGTCTGGGCATCTGTAGGGGCGCAATTCATTGCGCCCTTCAACCAGCGCATCAGCCTTGGGTGTGGGCGCAATGAATTGCGCCCCTACAGACGGATACCCCGGTTATTTTCTGCATCTTCATTATCGCGTCCAATTCCCTCGGAAGGAGCACTTACCCAATGGAAGCCTTCGAAATCGGCCAACTCATCAGCGAGCAAGACCAGGCAAATCAGGACTACCTCGAATTTCTCAAGGTTCCGGCCCTCAGTGCGGGCCTGTATATGCTGGCGGCAGGCGCTGTTGATCGGCAAGAGCCACATACCGAAGATGAAATATACTATGTAATCAGTGGACGTGGTTCTATCCTGGTTGGGACTGAGAACCGCGCGGTTCAAGCGGGATCACTCATCTATGTGCAGGCGAACATTGAACATCGCTTTCACTCGATCACCGAGGATTTAAGGCTGCTCGTGCTCTTCGCTCCCGCTGAATATACCAATGCCCCCTAGAAGGGGACGTATACACGGAGCGTTATGGGTATTATTCTCGGTCTATCGGCGGCGCTGTGCTGGGGTGCCGCCGATTTTTTGGCTCGCTACTGCACACGCTTGATCGGCACGTATCGCACCTCGTTCTTCATGCAATTTATTGGCGCGATTGGTTTGACCGTGTACCTGCTCAGTTCGGGCGAGTTGACGCACCTGGTCCATTCCGTCGGCTGGCAGTCCTGGATATGGGCCTTTGTAGCGGCCTTGCTCAGCGTCATCGGCTCCCTGGCGCTCTACCGCTCCTTTGAGGTTGGCGTATTGAGCATAGTCTCGCCCATTGCCGCCAGTTCCGCCGCCTTGACCGTAGTGCTATCCTTTCTCAGTGGAGAAGCATTGAGCCAGGCGCGCGCTATCGGCATCGGTGCGGCCCTGATCGGGGTGGTGCTCGCTGCCACGCATATTACCCATACACCAAAGGCGAACACTGACAAGCAATCCACGCGCAAACGCACCATGATGCGTGGAGTAGGCTGGGCGCTCGTGTCATCGGTGACCTAT
>VBFM01000437.1:0-5295 GCA_005882595.1 Chloroflexota bacterium | reverse complement strand
TAGGCGCGCATGGCGTGCGCGTAGGCGTTGGCGGGGTCTTCACTGATGACGGCTTCAAGATGCTGTAGGGCGCGGTCATAACGCCGGTCAAGCAGGTTGAGCAGCGCCTGGGCCATTTCGTTGGCCGCGCCGCCCTCCGGCTGCAGTTCCTGTACTTTGCGGCAAGCCATATATACTACGCCATAGGAGCCGAGTGCGAGGTTGGCCTCCGCGAGCCCCAGGTGAATGTAGGGATTGTTGGGTTCTATTTGAGCGGCTTGCGCATACGCAATCGCGGCTTTGCGTGCCTGACCTTGCGCAAGCGCCTGTGTGCCGCGTTCTATGTAGGTTTGTACGTCGGTTTGTGCTTCCAAAAGATTATCCTCCCATAAAATGTAACGCGATGAGCGCGAGTAAAATCGTAGCTGCGATTGTCAAGAGGGCTAGAGGCCAACTACGCGCCAGGCGATGGGTATCCTTCAACTGTGTTTGGTCGTTCCCTGTTACGAGAACATAATGGGGTGTAAAAAACCAACCCAGGATGCAGCCACTGAGAAACCCACCCAGGTGGGCATAATTATCGACATTCGGTATGACGAGTCCAAGACCAAGATTAATGCCGATGACTACGACGAGCCAGATGATTACCGGTATACCGCCTCGCCGGAAAGCTTTGCGATGCACCAGCATAAAAACGCTGTAGGCTCCCACAATGCCGAAGATTGCCCCTGATGCTCCAACACTCACATCTTGCGGAGCGAAAGCGAAGCTGGCGATGATGCTAATGATACCTGTCACCAGGTAAATAAACAGGAAGCGCAGGTGTCCAAAAATGCGTTCGATGATGATGCCCAGCACGAAAAAGTTGAGCATATTAAGAGCAATATGCAAAATGTTGGCATGCAGGAAGATCGGTGTCACAAAGCGCCAGTATTGCCCGGCGCGTATGGCCTCATTATATTTGGCTCCATAGGCCACGAGTACATCCGCGTTTTGCGCATTGCTGAATACATTGGCCTGCAGCGAGCGCGACCTGGTAGGCTGTGATGCACCACATGACAATTGTGCCAATGGTAATGATCCAGGTGACCCAGGCGAAGCTTTTGAGTCTGCCCAGCGCTCTATTGCGGCCTATAGCAGTGTCATAACTCAACCTGATGGCGTCGTTGCGGTTTATTCCGATCATATGGGTAGTGGGTGTCCCTTGCGAGAAACCTGCCTGGTCTCCAGAACTATAGGTGAAATCTTCTGTCATGATCTCCGTGCTTTTGAATCGTAGGAACGCAACATATCGCGCCCTGGTATCCCGCCTCTACATATATTACGTTTGATAAGGATGATGGTTGTCTTGTATATCGCATTGTACGGATTATAACCTATTCTGTGACAATTGCCTATAAGCTGGCCAGGACATTATACGGGGAGATGGGCGAATATGGCGATACCATTGAGAATAAACTGAACAGCTAAGGCTGCCAGTAAAATGCCCAGAATGCGCGATGTGACCAGGATGCCGGTGCGGCCAACACGATTCACGATCCATATGCTGCTCCGCATCACCAGCCACGCCGTAAACAAGGCGCTGATGATGGCTCCCGCGACTGAGATCAGGTCGATGATATTGGGTGCGGCGAGGTCGACATAAAGGATGGTGGTGGCAATGGTGCCGGGGCCAGCGATCATAGGGATCGCCAGCGGAAAGACGCTGATATCCTCGCGGGTCATGGCTTCGTCCGACTCCGCTTTTGTTTCGCGTGTGCCGGATTGCCGCCCAAAAAGCATATCGACCGCTACGAGAAAGAGCAGAGCTCCACCCGCGATATTAAACGCATACAGGTTGATGCCCAGGCGATCGAGCAGGAAACGGCCCACCAGTGCGAAAAAAGCGATGATAATAGCGCTGATGATGACTGCTCTTGTCACGATGGTGCTTCTCTGCGCCTTGTTCAGGTGACTGGTGAGGCCGATGACGACAGGAGCAAGGCCCACAGGATCGATGATGGTGAAGAATGTGACAAAGGCGCGAATAGTAAAGATCACAAAAAAAAGCCCCCGGATTTTGTGTATAGTATATCACGCATCCGAGGGCTATTGGTTAGTAGGGACAGGGTGTTACACTCTACGATAAGAGTAGCGTCGACGGCTACGGTAGAGTGGATAAGTTATCAGGTGCCAGAGCGCTACGAAGATGATAGCGCCAATCAATGCTCGAATCAGTGGGACAGGAGGACTCGTGGGAATGTTGATATCACCGATCCCAGTGATAATGATAACCTGTGTCATCAGCCAGATGCCAATCAACGCGGCAATAATTGCGCCGATGAAACCGAACGGCAGACGCCACCCTACCAGGGCCTCGGCTATGAAACCCACGATAGCAGCCACGATCAGGTACACAATGAAGTTCAGACCGAATGTCCAGACGTTGTCACCAATTTTAATGGTTACGCCGTCTGCAAGAATGAGTGATAAAGTCAGCATATATTTCTCCTTCTCCTTTCGTCCTGCCTTACAGGTTAGCAGGACACATAGGTGCTAATGCCAGGATACAGCATGTATATTGAATAGTGGGAGCATCCCCATTTTTCATACACCTATGAACTTGTTATACTAATTGACCTGTACAAAGACAAGTCAACAATAAAAAGTCTCAGAGTATTTTCAGAGTATTTTCAGATTTCTAAGGAATTACTGGCCTCACCTGCGAGGTCGGGCATTAAAAGATATCCAGAGTGTCAGCTATTTGTCCTCATTTCCTGATGCTGGAACGTGTCTATAGATAAGGAGAGCCGAGTTTTGGCTTGCATCGGCCAGATTTCAGGTGTAAACAGAGGATTCCCCTGGTTTCCTGAAGTGTTCTACGCTATAATGTAGGAGTGCGATTACTCCCTTGCGGCTTCTTGAGCCGCAGGCAAGCCGGGTATTCAAGATGATCGCGTCCTGGAAAATATCTTTGTAGGGAGGCATGCCATGAAGCGTGCGAAAAACTATCTCATCATCACCGGGGTAATTGTCCTGGTATTACTGGTTGCAGGGTTCATACTTGCTGGTATCTTCGGTGTATTGCTGGATGTCCTATACATTGCGTTGATACTTCTGGCTGCCTTTTCCTTGATCTCCACGGCTGTCCTCATTTATGCGCTGCTGACGCTTATCAACACCATCATCACGGTACGCAATGAGGTGAAGCCTTTGATAGAGTCAGTGCAAGAGACGGTTAACGATGTCAAAGGATCGGTGGAAGAGACATTGGGAGTCGTTAAAGATACCGCCAAAAGCGCGGGTCACGCGGCAACTACCATCGGCAGTACTGCAAAGCTGACCACTGAATTTGGGATTGCCCCCGGCGTGCGTGCAGCAGCCCTGGTAGTGGCAACACAGAAAATGGTGCGCGTCTTTATGGGGAAAGGCCGTACGCGCGACCGTTATGATGAACGCCGCAAACAGCAGATGGAATTATTGGATTCGGCTGTCGGAGGAGAATAGCCATGTTTATCCTGAGTGACGCGCTTGCTCCATGGGGGCAGGCAGCAGCTATTATCCTGGCAATCTATACGTTCATCAATATCCTGGTCGGCCTGGCATTCGCGGCAGCCCTTATGTTTGGCTTCGCCTGGATACGCCAGAAGGCCGAATTGATCAAAAAATTGCGGCCGATGGTCGATAGTGTGAATAAAGCAATTGAAGCTCCAGAAAGCGCTGCTCCTCTTCAAGAGCCTCAGCACAAGCTCGTTCAGGTCGTCCATAAGGTGCAATCATTAGAGATACCACAGAAGATCGAGGGGGTGGATCACCAGGTTCACGGCGTTGAGCAGAAGATCGATCAAGGCGCCGACCGCGTAGCAGAGGCGGTGATTGAGTTTCGCGCGCGCACCATAATGGCGAAGACAATAGTCAAAGCCTTTTTCTTGCCCGGCCTGACGAAGCCAAAACGCCAACTCTCCTTAATGGAAGTACACGGTTTTGAGGGGGCGGTGAACAGGGACGGGATGGGTTCTCAATACTTGCCAGCAGAATCTTCGGGAGCTGTAGTTGCCCGGTCAACGCTATCTGACGGGGTTGAGGATGCACAGATTCAGGAGAGAGAGCCTGCGGGGGCCAGGCGGGCTGACAATGCACCTCCTCGTTGAGTATGCGTGGCAGTTTGGGCGTTTCCAGCGCAATGCTCGTCTCTATCTGATAAATAATGCCCTGAGCGGTATGACCGCGGGCATTCTCTTGGTGCTTTACAATCTCTATCTTATCTCGCTGGGTTACGGGCCTGATTTTGTTGGACTCGTGCTGTTCGTGGGTACAATCGGGGCAGGCATCGCCATCTTTCCGGCGGGTCTCTGCGTTGATCGTTTCAGCGGGAAAGTCATCCTCATCTGGTCGAACCTGCTGATTGGCCTGGCGGGTCTAGGCCAGATTCTTTTTCGCCAGCCTATTCCACTGCTGATAAGCGGCTTCATCGTGGGCGTTGGCCTGGCTTTTACGCTGGTCATCAATGCCCCCTTTCTAACGTTCAATAGCTCCCCCGAAGAACGTTCGCATCTTTTTAGCATGAACATTTCGCTAGGGCTGGTGACGCTGGTATCAGGTGAGGTACTTGGCGGGGCCTTACCGGGCTGGTTTCGCACAATTCCCTGGTTGATGGCTCCTCTCCCATCGTGGGTACCCCCCATATTGGCGAACCAACCTGATCCACGTGCCTATCAACTGGCTCTGCTCTTTGCAGGGATCATCGCTGGCCCAAGTCTTATCCCTTTGTTTATGTTGAGGAATGATCGGCCTCGTAGGAATGGTGATACAGTCTCCCTCAATTCTGTAGGGGCGAGGGAGGATGAGGTGGGAGGGGAGGGCCTTTATGGTCGCCCGCCCAATTCTGTAGGGGCGAGGGAGGACGAGGTGGGAGGGGAGGGCCTTTATGGTCGCCCGCCAAACGCAGATAGTGACGGCGGGGGAAATGATTACGCTGAGGACGGGCGACCACAAGGGCCCACTCCGCTCCCCTCATCCGCCCTCGCCCCTACGGAATCGAGGGAGACTGTATCAGAAGCCGATGAGAGGGCGACCGCAAGGGTCCCCACCCTACCCCGCCCTACTCCCGCCCTTACAAAGATGACGAACGTGAAGGCGACGCTCAACGCTTCCAGTATGAGGAAGTTAGTGGGCAGTCGCTTCTTTTTTCTGGCGCTGGTGTATGTGCTGACGGGGTTGGGGGCGGGTCTGTTTATTCCTTATTTCAATATCTTTTTTGTGCAGCATTTGAGGGCTTCTCCCGCACTTTTTGGGGTGATTGATGGGGGAGCGAATGCTACGACTGCGCTCTTCACG
>VBFM01000405.1:11677-12212 GCA_005882595.1 Chloroflexota bacterium | reverse complement strand
GGCTCGTCAATGGCATGGGTCACGCCTGGTCAGGAGGAAATCCGTCCAATTTCACCGATCTTCAAGGCCCGAGTGCAAGTTTGGCAATGTATACATTCTTCAAGGACCATCCTCTAAAAGGACAGGGTCTGTGAAAGATTGCCAGGGCGACCGGAGGGTCGCCCAAAACGCACTCCCAGGAACATCGTGATATGTGCCGACCTTGACTGCCTGGCACTTTTCACTTGCTAGACAGCCTTCCCACGTGAGACCGACCAATAGTAAGTTGTTCCCCGTCAGGCTCAGGCACTCGCTGTGCCGCTCGTTTGCTCTTGCTTTTGCTCGACGAACTCGCCCTCGATAAAGATATCGACCTCTTCACTGACGATCCACTTGCCATCGAGCATCATATTGAACGTCAGGCCAAAGTCCTTGCGGTTGATCTTGCCCTGGGCACTGTAGCCGATGCGGTGGCCCATCATATTCGGGTCATTGAATTCCCCATACTTCACTACTTGAAATGTAACTGGCCGGGTATTGCCCTTGATGGTCAGGT
>VBFM01000405.1:0-11640 GCA_005882595.1 Chloroflexota bacterium | reverse complement strand
GTTCGATCCGGGTGCTTTTGAAGTGCATCGTCGGATACTTGTCAACCTCCAAGAAATTCGATGACCGCAGATCATTGTCCCGCTGGGGATTGTGGGTGCGGATACTTGCCGTCTGGATGGTGACGTCCACCGCTGACGATTCGGGATGCTCGGGGTCGATAAAGCCAGTCGCGGCGATTTCGAGAAAGTTACCACGCACCGTCATCATGCCCAGGTGCTTCGCGGCGAACTCGACTTGCGTGTGATAAGGGTCAAATACCCAAAGGCCTTGGGCTCCGGCTTGCTGTTCATTCTGTGTTGTCATGTCACTACCTCCAAATAAAAACTCAATCTGAGCGTTCATCTAGCCAAGGAACTGTTGACCTTACGGTTCCCTTGGCGCTATTATTACCTTTCAGGAAACAAGTATAAAATAGTAAGCTTCTATTGTCAAGGATGTTATACGATTGTGGGAAAATATGGTATACTCTTGGTATGAGTACAATCAACGAACCGCAAACAACTGAACCATCAGAAATATGTGCCTCCCAACCGGTAGGGCGCGCCTTGCGTTTGCTTGGTGATGTATGGACACTCATGATTGTCTATACGCTCTTGAGCGGAACCAAACGCTTTGGCGAACTGCTTGAGGTGATGGGCAATGTCAGTCCTAAAACCGTGTCACTACGCCTCAAACTGCTTGAAGAACTCGGGTTTGTAGAGCGGCAAGCCTTCGCCGAGATTCCTCCACGAGTCGAGTATCACCTGACCGAGAAGGGGCTGGCGCTAATCGATATCATGGAGGCGATCAAGCAGTTTGCACAACGCTACCTCTCTGAAGTCGATTCACCATCCCCTGGTGCTTGATCTATCCCTCCTTGAGAGCTGTGGCGGACAGGTTACTTCGGATCCAACTGATCCGCAATCGGTTCCGCTCAGCAGAACCACGTTTCGGTCAAGTGAGGTAGTACCTTGCGCGTACCGTAGCTCTGCATCGCGCAGGAAACACACATCTCCTGACCGCTAGCTGCCAGGGCCAAAGCTTTGATGGAGTAAAACGTTTCGATAGGGTCTGCCTGCACGCGCTGCGCCTTTTCTACCAGCGCTGCCACCTGCTTGTGAAGATCATCCATACGCTCGTCAGGATGCCGCCAGCGATAGGTATAGGCGGCTGCATCCAGGACTCCCAGCCAGCTTTGCGTACCGGGAGCGGCTAGCAGCGCAGAACCGGGTGGAAGAAGCAAGCGAATGGAAAAATGCACCGGATCAATGTGTTCGACCAGGTGGTGCGCTTCGAAGTATGTGAGTAGTTCGATGTAACTCTCCAATGTCTCCCAGGGAGAAAACGGCATCAGCGAGGGGCGCAATGCGATGCCAACCTGCTCCATCAAATCAAATACTTCGGCAACGTCTGCGCTGGTATGCCCTTTTTCGAGTCGCTGGAGTACCTCGTCATTCAGTGATTCGACGGCGGAGACGATGAAGGCGCAGCCATTGTCCTTCAATTCTGGCAGCAGGTGGCGATGTTTCAGCAGGTGCTCGATCTTGATAGTGGCATCGAAGGTGACATCAGGAAGCTCCTGGTGCAGCGCACGTGTGATGCGCAGGGCGTGCGTCGGGCCATTGAAGAAGTCGGGATCGCCAAAGGTGATGTGCTGCGCCCCTCGCTTGACCTGCGCGCGCATATCTGCCAGCACAATTTCGGCTGGCACCGCGAAGAAACGACCGGAATAGATCGGGGTAATGGGGCAATGCTGGCACGTGTGTTTGCACCCGCGCGTCGTCTCCGTATAGCCTGCCAGCCGCATTTCGCCGTTCAATTCCAGGCGCGCGTAGCGTTCAAGCGGCGGAAGTGATGCGCGCTCGGGTACGACAAACGGTGCGCGCTGTATCCAGGGTTTGCTGTTCTGCTGGCGAGTACTCACACCGGGGATAGAGATAGGCTCTCTATTTTCCAGGGCCGCCAGGAGTTTCAGCAACGGCTCTTCATATTCGCCGCCAATGGCGGAGTCCACGGTTCCTTGCAATAGGTAGTCTTCGTTCAACGAGGCGTAGAGACCGTAAAGGCAGAGGTGCGCGTCTGGATTGAGTGAACGCACGCGCTGCGCGATCTGCTCTCCCAGGCGTAAAGCTGTGTGCATCGGCACAGAAATACCGACGAAACACGCACGGGATATAGTTTCGTCGGTTAACGTTTCGACTGCGGTATCAACGGCGACAGGAGCGTAACCGGCCTGTCGCAGCAGTGTGAGAAGCGAGGCAAGCTGAAAAGGTTGATGCCCCAGTTCATAACATGACAGGAGCAGAATATCACCGGGTGATCTCATTTTTTACGAGCCGGGCCGCCTCCGCCTTTCGCACTTGGACCAGCACCAACACCCGCTTCTTCAGGTGTCCAGCCTTCGGGCATTTTGGGCTGCTCGCCGAAGAAAAACTCTTCCATTTGCTCGCGCAGCACCTTGCGAGCTTCCGGGTCGCCCATATTCAGCCCATAGTGATTGATAATCAGCGTACTTTGCGCGGGCCACAATTCCCAGGCCTGCTGCGAGACATGTTCATAGATGCGCTGTCCCAGTTCGCCGGGGAAAGGCGGCTTTTCCAATCCTGGAAGCTCACGTCCCAGTTTGACACACATAACCATTCGTGGCATGATAGTTGCTCCTGATCGATGCAATAATATACTCTATACAGATACTACAGGATCGAGTGACCTATGTCAAATCTGGAATCACCGGCATCACCACGCGCCCTCTTTTTGGGCATGCAGGGCAATTTTTCGCATCCACCGTTGCGGGCCTTATTAGAAAGCGACATTGAGGTACGCGCGATAGTGATTCCAGCGCGCGATCAGCACCCCGCGCAAGCAGCCATGCGTCGATTAGAACCTCCACCGAAAACTCGTTCTTTGCTGCCAGTCCTCCATTCTTCGCTGCACACCTCTGTTGCGCACATCGCATGGGAGCGAGGTATCCCATTATGGGAAGTCCAGCGCATGTCCAATCCAGAAACGCTTGCCGTATTTGCCGCCTATCAACCGGACGTTCTGTGCGTCGCCTGCTTCTCCCTCTATATTCCGCGCAGCATCCTGGATATCCCTCGCCTGGGCTGTCTCAATGTCCATCCCTCGCTTTTGCCAGCCAATCGCGGCCCCGACCCGCTGTTCTGGACATTCCGCCAGGGAATGCGGCAAACAGGCGCCACCATCCACTTGATGGACGAGGGACTAGATAGCGGCCCGATTGTGGCACAAGAACGTGTTGAGGTTCCCGATGGCATTCGCTACGCCCAGTTGGAAGCGCAATGTGCTGAAGCTGGTAGTAAATTGCTGGCCCGTTCGGTCTGGGAACTCTATCAGGGGACGGCTGTTCCCAGAACCCAGGATAAATCACAAAGCAGCTATCTTCCTCTGCCCTCAAGCGAGGATTTTGTGGTGCCAGTAGCTCAATGGGACGCTCGCCATGTCTACAACTTTATTCGAGGTGTGGCTTCCAGAGGTGAACTGGTTCAACTACTGATTGACGGCCAGAAAATGTTGGTAACAGATGCCATTTCCTATAGCCATAAGAATACAAACATTGATCCGAAAGCCATCACTGAGGAGGCAGATAGGGAGGTATCAGTACAATGTAGGGACGGATGGGTAAGAGTGAAACTTTAGGGCCTCGAACTAATTCCACGTTCTCGACTGATTGACCTGTTCTTTCTCACGGAAAGCCCTTTCAAGGTCAACCTGAAAGCAATTGGCCAGGTCCAGGAGATAGCTCAGCACATCGGCGAACTCCTCTTCGAGTTCCAGCTTCTTCTCTCTGGCCTGCTCCTGGTATAGTCCTTTCGTCTTACGAATGGCCTTGGCTAATTCACCAATTTCCTCGGTAAACAGTAAAAACTTTTCCGCGTACGTATCCTTTGTCCATCCACGCTCCTGGCACACTTCGTCCAGGTAGCGCTGCAGGTCTTTCAGGGTTGGATTTTCTGGTAAGGAAGCCATAAATTCCTCGCTACAATAATTCGTTACAGTTCGTTTCAAGATAGTCGTAGTATACATGATGTAGCAAGCGACGACTAGCGAGGGATGGGAAACGGTTCGCGCGTTATTGGGCGTACCAGCAATACCGGGCAGGCAGCATGATCAAGCACGAAGCGCGCTACACGCCCAACAGATTTTGGCCCGATAGTTGGCTTACTACCATAGGTTGTGCGCGGACATAGAAGAATCAGATCAGCGTTCCATTCGACGGCGCAGTTCACAATCTCGCGTTCTGGCCGTCCCCTGCGCTGTAGGCGTTCTGCTCCAGCGAGATTGCGAGAACCTTCTTCAAGAATATCCTGCGCGGATGCTTCCTCAGCCTGCCGTAATTGCTCGCGTCGGCCGGGAGCCAGTTCCGCCTGTCGCAGAAAACGCTCGCGCTGCCTTTCCATCTCTCCATGCGGCCCGCTATCGATCACATACAGCAGTCCGATGGCAAGCGTATCAGGACGCAGCATCGTTGTAATAGCTTTGCTCAGCGCTTCAATATTCGTACCATCCAGGCAACATAAGACTCTCATTTTTTTGTCTCCTAGCGTAGTAAAAGCCAGATTGTCAGCGAGCCAGCCAGCAACATGAGCGGCGTGACCAGAATACCAACTTTGAAGTAGTCCAGTCCGGACACTTCGAGATTACGACGACGCAGAATTAAAAGCCAGAGGATAGTAGCCAGTGATCCTACAGTGGTTAAATTTGGTCCAAGATCACAGCCAAAAATGGTTGCCGCGATAAAGCCCAGTCTTGTAGTGGTGGAAGCGTGTTGTACGCCCTGGAGCGCAGAAGTCAGGACGACCGCCATCGGCACGTTATTAATAAGATTCGTGCCAAGCGCTGCTCCCGCTGTGCCTATCATGACCGCCCCAAAACTGCCTCCTCCTGATAGATGAAGCAAAAGCTGTCCAAATTGAGCTGTAAGGTTCGTTTCCTCTACAGCCCGCACAACGATGAACATGCCCGCGATGAACCCAAAAATTGACCAGGAAATATGCCTGCTCACCTCCCGCGCATTCATCTGCTTCCAGCCCACCGCTCCGATCAATAGGAGCGCGGCGCCTGCGAGAGCCACGATTGAAAGCGGAAACTGGAAAGCAGAGGCAATAATATAGGCCAGCGCTATTCCTGGTAAAACGACGCATGTGTACCGGAAATAGGTTGGGTGCCGAATTGTGGCTGCTTCTGAAAGACGTTTGATATCGAAGCGCCCGCCCAGTTGTCGACGGTACAGGATGAAGAACACGATCGTATTGATACTGATAACAACCAGTGACGGTATGAACAACAAACGTACATAAGTCCAGAGATCGAGTGAGAACGTTGAGAGTACAATAATGTTGATCGGGTTGCTTACAGGCAATAGAAACGAAGCGGTATCAGCAATAAAGGTGCAGGCAAACAGAAATGGCAGCACGGGCAGACGCAGGCGTGTTACCAGTGTATAGACGATAGGGGTGAGGATAAGCGCGGTAGCATCATTCGAGAGGACCATCGAGATCAGGCTGCCCAACAGGAAGGTATTGAACAATAAACGCCGGGAACTGCCGCCGGACAACTTGGCAGCCTGCACCGCTAACCAATCGAAGAGACCAGCAGCCTCGGCCAGCGCGGAGAGCGCCATCATCCCCAGAAAAAAGAAAAAGACATTCCAATCCTTCAGCAATACTATGGCTGCATCTAAGGGATTGATCAGGCCAAGCAGTAACAGCAGGCCCGCCCCTGCCAGCGCAATCCTGGCCTCATCCAATTTGAACGGGCGAATCATGATGCCAGCCAGGGTAACTATGGCTATCAGTGAAACAAGGAGTGTCCTGGTGAGAGCGGATAAATGGAAAAATAGAAACATAACACCATGTGCTTCGTTTGCGAATAGTTGAGACTCGGTCTATTACCTACACTATTCACGAGTGAAAGAAGTGTCATGTTGTTTCTGTTCGCTGGTCGTTGTGGAACGAGCCCATGCTGACTTTGAGTTATCACCATGGGCTCGTTTGATCTCAATCACCTGTTCTGCGGTGGATAATCATTCGGGTTTGCAAGCTGAGTACGCTCATACTGGCCTGCTGGCGGAGGATATGCTGGATATTGCGGTTGTTGCGGGTACTGTGGCTGTTGAGGGGCAGGATACGATGAATTTGGTGGGTACTGCTCCGCAGGTGGCGTATACTGAGGGTACTGTTGCTGCGGCGAGTATTGCGGTGTCTGCTGTGGAAATTGCCCGTATCCCGGGTATTGAGCCGGGTTGGTATAGGGCTGCGCATACTGGTTTGCTTGCCCCGCAATGGCCGATGGTGCAGCTTGCCCTTTTCTACGCGCGCGTATAGCGGGCCAGAAGAATACGAGGGCCAGGAGAGCTGCGCCGAGCAGGAAGAGGACTATACCCCCCGACCAGTTGTTCTGATAGAAGCCGTTAGGATTCTGCAGTTCCTCCGATGAACTAAAAGTATGCGGATTCTGGCCATTGCTGTCGTACACAGTAATTTGCTCTACGGTATGAGCCGGACCTTTAAGGTGTGTGCTCGAATTGGTTGAGGTCACGTCGATATCCGTCGTTTGGTCAGGTCGGTAAACAAAATCGATAAGGCCGTTACTATTATTGAACGCATTAGAATTGAAGGCTGGCGTGAAATCTGTTTCGTTCACTATGTAAAGATCCGCGCTTCCCTTCAATTGCATATAGCCATTATTATCCCCATTACCAGAGAGATAATGCACAATAGTCTGCTGCTTCAAGGTTTGATAGGTGACAGTATGCGAACTGATACCATAAATGAGTCCTGAGAGTGCGAGGATTGCGCCGACAATGATGAGCCCCCATCGCTTTGTAAGCAGGTAGATTGCTAGACTAATCAAAGTAAAACTCCTTTGATGAGAGACGATGTACTAGACCTTACTATACTCGACGGATGACCTGCACTATGGTATCATCGTAGCTGTCATCATAGGTATATTCTAAAGGATAGGCAAAACAGTGTATCTGAAACGCTTGGAAATGCTGGGCTTTAAAAGCTTTGCTGTGCGCACAGTGTTGGAGTTTAGCACGGGTATTACGGCGGTGGTGGGACCAAATGGCGCGGGGAAGTCAAATGTGGCGGACGCGGTGCGCTGGGTGCTGGGAGAGCAGAGTATGCGCCAGTTGCGTGGGAAGAAGAGCGAGGATATCATCTTTGCCGGTGGGCATGGCAAATCCGCGCTTGGCATGGCCGAGGTATCGCTGACGCTGGATAACAGCACCGGGTGGGTGCCTTCGGAATACAGCGAAATCACTGTCACGCGTCGCAGCTACCGTTCAGGCGAGAACGAGTACCTCATCAATAAGCAGCGAGTGCGCCTCAAAGATATCGTGTTGTTACTGGCGCAGGCGCGCATTGGTCACGACTCGTATACAGTCGTTGGGCAGGGTTTGATCGATGCCGCCCTCAGTTTGCGCGCCGAAGAACGACGCGGCCTGTTTGAGGACGCGGCAGGCATTCGACCCTACCAGGTGCAGCGAACCGACTCCGAAAATCGCCTGCGCCAGACTGAGCAAAACCTGGAACGCCTGCGCGATATTGTGAGCGAGATCGCGCCACGCCTGGAACCACTGGCGGAGCAGGCACGTCGCGCAGTGGAGTACAAGCAGCTCACGAGCGAATTGCAGGAAGTCCTGTTCACCTGGTATGCCCTGCAATGGAGGCGCCTGCGCACCACGCGAGAACAGGCAGAGACGGCTGAGCAGGCGATGGCGCAAAAGGTTCAGACCATGGAGCAGGCATTGCAGGCCGTCGATCAGCGTAAAGACTCATTGCGCCTTCAAAGGCTGGAGGCCCAAACCAGCATTGTACGAGCGCGTGAAGCATCCAATGAGGCCAACGCCGTCGCGCAGCGTATCGAGCGTGAGATGGCAGTGAGCCAGGAGCGCGTCGTTGGTTTAGAGCGGCAACGCGGTGAGCAGCAGCAGGAGGAGCGGCGACTGCGCGAACGGCTGATTGCCGCGCAACAGCAGATCATCGACCTGGAAGAACAATGCGATCAGGCCGACGAAGCGATCGATACGGATGCCGCTACCCTGGCAACTTTAGAGGCCCAGGTTGCGCAGGCGCAAAAAGTATTTGAGATGGATGAGCGCCGCTTGCGTTCGACGCAAAGTGAACTCATTCAGGTGCAGGCTCGCCTGGGGGCCAGCCAGTCCGACCTGGGAAGGCAGCAGAAGCACCTGGGTGAGCGGAACCGCGTGCTGGCGGCACGGCGCGATACCATCGCGCAATCCCAGCAGACCATCCGCGCACTGGAGACGCGCCTGGTCGAAGAGCGCGTCCAGCTTACTACCGCGCGCAACGAAGAGCAGCAAATCACCCAACGCAAACAAGCCATTGCCCGCGCCATTGCCGATGCACAACAGGAGATTGAACGCTTGAAAAACGCCCTGAACGAAGCGGAGCGCCAGCGGCGCACCGTTTCTGATCGCCTGAACATGCTCAAGAACTGGCGCACGAGCCTGAGTGGGTACAGTGATGGCGTACGTGCTCTTCTGCGAGCACCCGCGGGCAAACTCACTGGTCTGATTGGCCCTGTTCCACAGTTGGGGATCGCGCCTGTTGGCTTGGAAAGCTCGCTTGAGGCCGCGCTGGGTCCCTATTTACAGGCGGTCGTGGTACAGGCGATAGATGATGCGCGTTCCTGCCTGGATTACTTACAGCAGTCCAAAGCGGGAAAAGCCATGCTGGTCTGGATGGAGGGAGCATTTGAGCAGGAAGATACGCGGCATCAGGGGGATGTTTCCGCACTGGAGCATCTTCTGACAGAGGCACCCACGCTGAAAGAGAAGGTCAAAGGGCCGGCGTGGCGTTTGGTGGAGTGTGAGCAGCGTTTTCGTCCCCTGTTTCGCCGTATGCTGCGCGGCGTGGTCATCGTGAATGACCTGGATACGGCGCGCAAACTGCTTGACGTGCTTATGCAAAGGCAGAGCGTGGGGACTTCTATTGAGAGGCTGGTCACGCTGCACGGCGAGACGCTGCATGTAGACGGCTGGCTCTCCGGCGGCAGCAGCAAAGAGGGCGGCCAACAGGGATTGCTGGCTTATGAACGAGAACTGCGGGAGTTACCCCAACAACTTGATGAGCATCTGACCTTAATTACGCAGTTGAACAGCATGTTAAGCGAGGCGCAGCGAGGCCAGGAGGCAAGGCGTGTTGAGCAGAATGCGGTAGACAAAGAGTTACAGAAGAATGCCAGCCGTATTAATGAATTGAATAAAGTCCTGACAGCCACTCAGCGCGAACAGGATCGATTACAGGCAGAATTGCAACTGGCCCTCTCCGTTGAGCAGCAGTTGTCTGCCGAGCTTGTGGGGTTGGAACAGGAAGTACAGGCCGCTCTTGAACGTGTGCACGCCCATGAGAAATCGCAGCGGGAATTGTCTGGGCTGGTCGAGGAGCTACAGCACGAGGTCGTGGAACGTTCCCTGCTGTTTCGCCGCCAGCAAGATGAACTTGGTAAGGCCCGCACCGCCCTGGCCGTCAAACGGCAGGAGGCAAAAGCGCTCGTTTCAACGCAAGACCTGAAAACGCAGATTGAGCAGCGCACAGCGCGTATGAAAGAAGCCGAAACCCAGTATCAGGCATTACAGGAGGCAATTGCAGCGCATCGCGCAATGTTGGAGCAGGCACAACTGCACGCGAAGAAGCTCACAGGCGAGTTGCATCTCGCCGAAGAAAAAGCTGGCGAGGTCGATCAGCAGATACTCACCCTGGAGCAAGAAACGTTGCAACTGCGTCACTCACTGAACGAATTGGAAGTAGCTTATCGCCGCTGCCTGCTCGATAGCCAGAAAGCGCGGGACACGGTTGAGGCCTTATTGGAACAATTGCAAGAAGAAATGGGTGTCACCGACCCGAAAGAGTTGGTACGCTTTGCTGCCAGCACTGATATCAGCGTGGATACTGCCGGGGAGATGGATGGAAGTGATCAGCATATAGTATCTGCTGCGATAACTGGCAAGGCAAGCGACGATGTTGAGATACTTTCTGAACAGGAGGAAGCGCAGCTTCGTAAACTACGCAGGCGTGTTGATGCACTGCGCAGTCGTCTTCGGGCTTTGGGAGGCAGCGATCCCGACGCGCCCCAGCAATATGAGGAGACGCGCACTCGCTATGAGTTCCTCACCACGCAAATCTCCGACATGGAACAGGCAGCGTTCCACCTGCGCACCATCATCAGCCAGTTGGACGTAACGATGGCACGCCAGTTCGAGACGACATTCCAGGCCGTCAATACTCGCTTCCGCGAACACTTTACCACCCTGTTTAATGGTGGTCATGCTCGCCTGGAACTGACAGCGGCGAAAAATGACGACGAGGATGCCTTGTCAACTGACTCACCCGGTATGCCTGCCGGAGTAGAGGTGATAGTGCAACCTCCCGGCAAGAAAGTGCAGGATTTATCGCTGCTCTCCGGCGGGGAACGCGCGCTTGTTTCGGCTGCGCTCCTGTTTGCCCTGTTGGAGATCAATCCACCGCCGTTCTGCCTGCTAGACGAGGTGGATGCGGCGCTTGACGAATCAAATGTGACGCGCTTTTGCGATATCTTGAAACGCCTGGCGCAGCGCACCCAGTTTATCGTGATTACGCATAACCGCGTTACCATGATGGAGGCGCAGGTCATTTACGGCGTCTCAATGAGCAGCGATAGTATTTCGCGTCTGCTCTCTCTCAAGCTGGAAGAGGCCCCGGTTGGTGGTGACCGCTAAGGCACTAACAATTTTTTGATGAGTTTCAAAATTCGCGAAAATTTGATGAAAAAGGTATTGACAAGCCTTTCGGACTGTAGTAATATACACCGTGTCAAGAGAAACCGCCTGTATGTGCAGGTGAACCGGTGACAATAGCGAAGAGGGTACACCCGTTCCCATCCCGAACACGGAAGTTAAGCTCTTCAGCTCCGATGATACTTTGGGGGTAGCCCCACGGGAAAATAGGAAGTCGCCGTTTCACCCGCCCACATAGGCGGTTTTTTATTGGGTCAGGGCGCTACAGTTCGCGCAGCGCTCTGACCAGCGTGTCTATCTCCTCCTCCGTGTTATAGAATCCCGTCGAAACGCGCAGTGACTTCGTGCTGGGGATATTGCGCATGAGAATATTATGCTTCTCACGCAGCGTGTTCACGACCTCGGCGTCATTTTTGCCCTCCAGTTTGAACGAAACCAACCCACTCTCTCCTGGTCGTGGGGTGAGCAGAGTAAGTCCGGGTATTTCATTCAGGGCGTGATAGGCGTATGCGCTAAGCCAGGAGATACGCTCGAAAATCCACGTATAGCCGAGGCTATGTTCCAGCCAGTTTAGCCCAGCCGCCTGTCCTGCCAGCGCCGCCGTCTGCCTGCCTCCAACTTCGAAACGCTTTGCGCCTTCGTTTAACTCCCACTCCAGGCCTTCTTCATGCTTGATCGACCAGTAGCCGACGTAGGTAGGTTTAACATAAGCAAGCGCATCCCTGCGAACATAGAGCGCCCCCGTTCCATCAGGCCCGCAGAGCCATTTTTGCATGGGGATCGCGTAGAAATCGACACCCAGGGCATGTACGTCCACAGAAATCGCGCCTGCCGATTGCGCACCGTCGATCAACACAGGAATACCCCATTCACGGCCCATGTATCCAACCTCACT
>VBFM01000436.1:0-3927 GCA_005882595.1 Chloroflexota bacterium | reverse complement strand
TACTACCTCGTCTTCAATGTGCCGGGCCATGTGCTTTGTCCTTTCGCTCTACCTGTACAGTCCAGCTCGCCGATTCAAGGTTTGTCCAACCCCACGTTTTTCTTCTAAAGCAAGTGTACAAGCCCGAAGAGCATATGTCAATCTATGTGAGAACATTTGTACCAATCTATTACTGAAACCGCTTGCCTTTCATATCTCTTGATACATCTCCAATGGTTCTCCTCATTGCCGGGACAATGACTCATCGGCTACCGTTCCACCAGATCCACCCTCACCATTCCCCCGCTTCCTACAATCTCTGCCAACTTACGATGCACGTTCTCAGAATAATGCATCGTATTATCACTGATCGCGCCCCGGCTGATCGCGCAGGCAATTAAAAATATCCATCACGCGCATCTTATCATCCGAGACGGACTTATCGTCAGACCCGCTCAGGTGCAGCGTAATCCACACCTGGTATTGCTTGCGGTTCATCTCCTCCTCAACCCCTTTCACCTCCTCAACGCTGTTGCAGAGAATCCCCGGCTCATCACGGCGCACCTGTACCTCGCCGCGCACAAGCACCACCGTATTTTCGGCCCACAATTCAGCCGTGTCTTCATACAGCCTGGGAAAGACGGTCACGCCGATAGAGCCATACATATCTTCGAGTTGCACAACGCACATCGTATCGCCTTTTTTGGTGGTGATGCGGCGCGCCTCCGTAACCGTCCCGCCCAGCACCACTTTCTGCTTATCCAGCTCTTCCGTAATTTCAGCCGTCGTATGCGTCGTGCGCTCTTTCAGCAGATCGCTCAAATAGGCCAGGGGATGCTTGGAGATGTAGAGGCCGATGAGTTCCTTTTCCCATTGCAGCAGCTGGTTGCGATCAATAGCTTTCGCGTGCGGGTTCAGGGTAAATTCAAAGGCGTTCTGCACCTCCTCCATATCTCCGAACAGGCTGACCATGCCGCGCTCCTTCGCCGCGCGCTCATTCTTGCCAAACTGCATGGCGCGTTCCACCGCGTCGAGCAGCTGGTGCCGTTTGCCATCGGCCAGCGAGTCCATCGCCCCCGCCTTGATCAACGTCTCAATCGCCCCCTTCCCCACGAATTTGGGATCAACCCGCGTGCAGAAATCCGCCAGCGACTTAAAAGGGCCGCCCTGGCTGCGTGCCCGCACGATTTCACCAATCGTACCTTCGCCAATACCCTTGATGGCCAGCAAACCGAAGCGCACGCCGCCACCTTCAACCGTAAATCCCCGGTCGCTCTTGTTCACATCCGGCCCTAGCACTTCGACGCCCATGCGTTTGCACTCGGCGATGGCGTTGGCGATCTTCTTGGCGTCTGCCGCCTCGGTGGTCATCGTCGCCGCCATGAACTCCGCTGTATAATTTCCCTTGAGATAGGCTGTGTAGAACGCGACCACCGCGTAACTCGCGGCATGCGCCTTGTTAAATCCGTAGCCGCCGAACGGTTCGATCAGGGTGAACAGCGTTTCGGCATCCTCCTTTTTCACCCCGTTTTTGATACAGCCCTTCACGAAATCCTCTTTATAGCTCTGAACTTCGTGCATGATCTTTTTGCTCAGCACCTTACGGAACTTATTGGCCTTGCCCCAGGAGAAGCCCGCCAGCCCGACGGCGATGAACAGCACCTGGTCTTGATACACAATCACGCCATAGGATTCGTTCAGCCATTCTTCCAGGCGCGGGTCAAGGTAAGTCACTTTTTTGCGTCCGTGTTTGGCGTCGATAAAGTCGGGGATGCTGTCCATCGGGCCGGGCCGGTAAAGCGCAATCATAGCCATCACGTCTTCGACGCGCGTGGGCTTGAGTTGTTTGATGTACTCACGCATCTTCGGGCCTTCAAGCTGGAAGATACCCGTCGTCTCGCCGCTCGACAGCAGTTCAAAGGCCTTCTGGCGTTTGCGGTTCTGCTCCTCGTTGCCCTCGACCGGGTCCAGCGGGATTTTCTCCAGCATAATCTCTTCCCCGCGCGATTGCTTGATGAACTTGACCGCGTTATCCAGAATAGTGAGGTTGGAAAGGCCCAGGAAGTCAAACTTGATCAGGCCCAGTTCTTCGAGGTGCGCCTGCTCGTATTGTGTGATGCGTCCTTTAGAGGGGTCTTTGGGGTCGCGCAGTTGCAGCGGCACGAAATGTTCCAACGCTTCGTTCGCCACAATCACGCCCGCCGCGTGCACTCCCGTTGAGCGTACCGAGCCTTCCAGCTTCAATGCCTGGTCAATGAGCTCCTGCGCGACCTTGCTCTCCTTGTACATGTCGCTCAGTTCCCTCACGCTATCAAGCGATCCCTGCAGCGTGACCTTGGGACCCACCGGAATGAGGCGCGTAATGCGGTCGCCTACTTCCTGCTCTCCCATCACCCGCGCCACGTCTTTAACCGACGCTTTGGCCGCCATCGTATTGAACGTGACCATCTGCGCCACGCAGTCATCCCCGTACTTGCGCGTCACATACTCGATCACTTCTTCACGCCGGTCGTCCGGGAAATCCATATCAATATCAGGCATGTCCGCGCGCTCGGTATTGAAGAAGCGTTCAAAGGGCAGTTGGTAGCGCAGTGGATCAACATTGGTAATCCCCAGCGTATACGCCAGCAAGCTCCCGGCAGCCGAGCCACGTGCCGAACAGCGAATGCCGTGCGAGCGCGCGTAGTTCACAAAGTCCCACTCGATCAGGAAATACGACACGAACCCTTTGTCCGCGATCATGTTGATCTCGTAGTCCAGCTGCCTGGTGATCGGTTCGGTGATCTCGCCGAAGATCTCTCGCGCGCCCTTTTCGCACAGGTCATGCAGGTAGTCTTTCTGCGAGCCATATTCTGGCGGAATGCTATAGCTGGGCAGTTGCGCTTTGTAGGCCAGCGGATTGACGCTGCACTGCTCGGCAATGCGCACACTGTTGGTCAGCGCCTCAGGCCATTCGGGGAAGAGCCGCGCCATTTCCTGCGGGCTTTTGAGGTAGTATTGCTGGCTATCAAACTTCATGCGTTTGGGCGTGGTCAGCTGCTTGCCCGTCTGCACGCACAGCAGCACATCATGCGAGGTCGCGTCGTGCGCATCGACATAGTGCAGGTCGTTGGTCGCCACCATCGGGATGTGCAGCTCTTTATGCATGCGATACAGCAGCTGGTTGAGTTGCCCCTGCGGCGACGGCTGTCCATCCTCGAAGATGCCGGCATGCTCTTGCACTTCCAGATAAAAGTGCTCCGGCCCAAACACCTCCTGGTACCAGCGCGCCATCCCATACGCCTCGTCCACCTTCTCCTTGAGCAGCGTCTTAGGAATCTCACCGGACAGGCACGACGAGGTGACAATCAAGCCCTCCGCGTACTGCGCCAGCGCTTTCTTATCGATACGTGGCCGCAGGTGCCACCCCTCACAGATTATAATAGCCGGTATTATTCTTGGCCAGCAGCAGCAAGTGGTGATAGTCATCGCTGAAGCGTTTAGAGTGATCGCGCATATCCTCGGTCAAATACGCCTCAATCCCAATAATCGGGTTAATCCCCCCCGCCTTGCACGCCTTATAAAACTCGATCGCCCCATACATTGCGCCGTGATCGGTAATCGCCAGGTGCTCCATCCCCAGCGCCTTGGCCTGCTGCACCAGCTTCTTCGTGCGGCTGAACCCATCCAACAGGGAATACTCCGTATGCACATGCAAATGCGCAAAGTCAGCACCCATAAATGCCTCCAGCTTTCAAATATATTCTATATATCAGAATAAAGAACGCCCGTTCTTTTTGTCAAGCTTTATTGCATCATAAAGTCTCGTATAATACAACGTGTTAGATCATGCTTTGTAATGGCGGGTACCCCATCGAAAACTCTCCGGTCTTCGTATGTTCAAGGCCTACTATGGACTTATACACACTCAAGACACATTTTCCCCCATTTTTAGCCGAATATTTTCAT
>VBFM01000404.1:9785-16041 GCA_005882595.1 Chloroflexota bacterium | reverse complement strand
CTCCCGCCCTTACTGCCAGGGGGGCTGTTGCCTCGTGTATGCCGCCATCTACTTCAATATCACAGCGCAGGCCCCGGTCAATAATCATCTGGCGCATGCGTGTGATTTTGGGCAGGGTTTCGGGAACGAACTCCTGGCCGCCGAAACCGGGGCTGATGGTCATGATGAGTACCATATCCAGAAATGAGAGCATGTCTTCGAGCATAAAGACGGGGGTCGAGGGGTTGAGTGCGACGGCAGGGCTTTTACCGGCATCTCTTATTTGCATAATGACGCGGTGGAGATGGGGGCAGACCTCCTGGTGGACGATGATAACGTCGGCGCCAGCCTGGGCGAAATCTTCGATAAATCGTTCAGGATTGGTGATCATCAGGTGGGCTTCGAGGGGGAGCCGGGTGCAGCGGCGTACCGCCTCGACGACCATTGGCCCCATGGTGATGTTGGGCACGAAATGCCCGTCCATGACATCGATCTGGATGCGCTGCGCGCCTGCTGCATCCGCCTCGCGCACCTGTTCACCCAGGCGGGTGAAATCAGCCGATAGAATTGATGGGACGATTCCTATCATACGAAAATGCCTTTCTGTTCAAACAAGTCATCTTCAGTCCAACGCGCGGGGTTGTCAATGATGTATTGACGGATGTGATCCAGGTTTCTTTCTGCGCGACTAATGTGATCGTAGAAATCACGTTGCCAGGCAAAATCTGATGCTCCAGCAGCACGTATGTAACGTGTAGCGAGTGCTTTGAACGTGCGTAGGATGGAACCCAATGTAGGGGCGCAATTTATTGCGCCCTCAAAGGGATTCAGAACGACGATGCTATGTATATGATTGGGCATGATTACGTACTGATCTAGCTCAACATTTGAATAGCGTTCTGGTATCGCGTTCCATATCCATTGAACGGCTTGCCCAGTATCGCTCAAATGCATTTCATTATCGATGATTTCTCCGAATAAACATCGTCGATCATCTGTGCATATAGTGACGAAGTATGCTCCTGGGTCCCTATAATCATAGCCTCGTAAGCGTATAGAACGACGATGATGTTTCTGAGGGTCATAGGTCATGGTATAATTCTCCCTCTCCACACGATAAGATGTAGGGGCACAATTCATTGCGCCCTCGTGGATATGCTGTGATCCAGAATGTTGTGATGAATCGGTGGCTAAGATGAGCGAGTTGGAGGGGCGCAATGAATTGCGCCCCTACACCTAGCAATGGCGTATTGTGTGGTAAATTGATGCGATTGAGGGGTAGAAAACATGATGTAGGGGCGCAATTCATTGCGCCCAATGGCAGGACCATATCAACCCATGAGGGCGCAATGAATTGCGCCCCTACATCGTTCATCATAGCTATTCTCCAGATTTTTCATTGTCTTAACCGTATATTTTTCGCAGCTGCTGTATCTACCATCCAGGTAACTTCGCCGTTGGGGGGGCGCACAATCTGGGCGGGATATTCGTCGGGGTTGTACTCACCTTCGAGGACGGCGTGCAGAGCGTCTGCTTTGTCCGCGCCTGTTACTAAGAATAACACGTTGCGGGCGGCGTTCAGAATGGGAGGGGTGAAGGTCAGACGGTCGGGTGGAGGTTTGGGAACGGATACGGGTATGACCAGGCGTTCGGTTTCATGTAGGGATGGCTGGTGTGGGAAGAGTGAGGCAGTGTGGCCCTCCGGCCCCATGCCGAGCTGGATAAGATCGAAGTTGGGAATGCCATTCGTGCCGAAGACGTGCTGCATTTCCTGGGTGTAGGCCAGGGATGCGGCCTCGCGGTCAGGTGTATCGGCGGGCATATGATGCACCTGGGGCGCGGGTATCTGTATCTTGCTCAACAGTACTTCGTGGGCCATGCGGTAGTTGCTGTCCGGGTTGTCGGGCGGCACACAGCGTTCGTCGCTCCAGAATATATCGACCAGCTTCCAGTCAATCTGGCTGCGATAGGGTTCACTTCCAAGCAAGCTGTAAAGCTTTTTGGGGGTATTGCCGCCTGATAAGGCTATGGTGAAGCGGCCTCGCGTGACGATAGCCTCGTTAGCCACACGTACAATATACTGGGCGGCTTGTTGACTGATGGTATCGAGATCAGGATAGACAGCGACGTGCATAGGTATCTCCTGCATTTTAGGGACTCCAGGTCCATATTCCGACTGTCCAACAACCATTATGATTTATTCGCGTCCATTTCAGAGTTCAGCATCTAATAAGACGGCGAGCTCCTGGAGCGTTTGTTCAAAGAGATAGTCGTGACCGGTGATCTCCAGTTCATCGCGCAAAAGATCGCTTTCCTGGTGAAACCTGGTCAGACTGACGATACGACTCTGGCGTGTTTCATGGGCAACCACGACAGAGGTGTAAACATGGTCGAGATCTTCTTCACGCTTAATGGTGAAAATGGCCTCTTTATTTTCAAAAGTGCCGGTAAGGCGCACAAGAGCGATGGAACCTGGGCGCAGCTCAGAGTGAACTAAAGGACGAATAGTGATGCTGACCGGCTGACCACCCAGGCGCTCCGTTCTACTCCTGGGTGAGACGAGTTGGCGGGTTCCGCGCGTATTCGCCGGGCGCTGCATCTCCCAGTGATAGCTGCCACTAGCGGTATCATGATAATTATTACCGGTATACTGTGAGAGTACCCATTCGAGCCGCTCTTTGAGCCAGGCGGCGAGCAACAGGGCACGAGTAGGATTGGGCGAGACATCTCCCTCTGCGGTACGAACGGGCAGGGCGAGAGGCGCGGCGGCATGTTCGATTTCGATGGAATGAATGCCCGCGAGAAATGGGCGAAATTCCGGTACATCAAAGAATTGGATGACTAAATCGCGCCAGGGAGTAATGCGTCCCCAGTTGAGGTCGCTTAATGCGCAGTTGGGAGCGGCAACACAGAGTGCAGCGAGTGTGCGGATATCCTGCTCAGGATTGAAAAAACTGGTCGAGTCAAAAATGATGCGGTTGCTGAGATCGACAAGGTTCTGGAAAGTGGGATCGCTTTGATCGGGTGGATCACCGAGCCACCACAGGTAAACGGGCAGGTCTGGTTTAAGCAAGGGTTGTACGATGTTGCCAACCGCGCGCACGGCGCTGCCCGTGGCCAACAAGGTTGTTTGCTCGAAGCAGTGCCGCATCAGGTCTGAGATCATAGAGTAGCAGCGCAGCGTCACCCATGCTGAGATAGAGGAAGCTGCCTGTGTGCCGCTATCAAGCACCGCGATACTGACACGGGCCAGGTGTGTGCTTGATAAATCACGGAGAACTTTGCTGGCGCGTTGGGCCGATTCGATATCGGGGGTACAGATGACGAGGTTCAAGACACTGGTGCGTACATTGATATTGGCCCCAGTGCGCAGGTTATCAAGGGACATGCTCCACAAAGAGGCAAGCGTTTTTTCAACTTCCTCGATGCGTACCATTTTTCCGGCCCAGGGTAAACGTATCACTGGACCATTGGCGGTATCGTTCGTCATGCTCGTTTCCCATTACTTCCTATCATCACTACTGACACACAACGTCTTCGTTGGGTGATGATTTCAATTTATTGTCAAGGGACAGTTTCTATAGTATAGACGTTACGGACGACGCCATCTTCGACCATCGCGCCAGATAAATTCATCCGAGACCTGCGGCCCCCACGAGCCTGATTCGTAGGTGTGGATAGTTTCTGCCGGTTCGTGGCCCCATTCGTCAAGGATGCCCTGGATGAAGGCCCATGCAGCCTCTACTTCGTCCCGGCGCGTGAAAAGCGTCGAGTCGCCCAGCATGCAGTCGAGTAAGAGACGTTCGTAGGCTTCGGGTTGAGACCGGAAGGACGAGGTGTAAAAGAAGTCCATGTTGACGGAGCGAATCTGCATCTCCGTGCCAGGCACCTTCGCGCCGAATTTGAGTGAAATACCTTCGTCCGGTTGAATGCGCAATGTTAATACATTTGGCTCGACCTGACCATACGCTTCACTGCGTTTGAAGAGCATCAATGGCGCCTGCTTGAACTGTATAGCAATTTCGGTGACACGTTTAGGCAGGTGTTTGCCGGTGCGCAGGTAAAATGGCACGCCGGCCCAACGCCAGCTATCTATAAATACCTTCAAGGCCACGTAGGTTTCGGTAGTCGAAATGGGCGAGACGCCTGGTTCCTGGCGATATCCTACGACTTGCTGTCCATTCACCCAGCCCGGACCGTATTGCGCGCGTATCATGTGCGTCATGACATCCTGGCTGGTCATGGGCTGTAGAGCATGCAGCACTTTGACCTTCTCATCGCGTACCGCGTTAGCATCGAAAGCGATGGGGGGTTCCATTGCTACTAGCGAGAGCAATTGCAGCGTATGATTCTGCACCATGTCGCGAATCGCACCCGCTTCTTCGTAATAGCCGCCGCGCCCTTCCAGGCCGATGTTTTCCGCCACCGTGATCTGCACGTGGTCAACGTAGCGGCGGTTCCATACCGGCTCGAAGATACCGTTTGACAGGCGAAATACGAGGATGTTCTGCACCGTTTCTTTGCCCAGATAGTGGTCGATGCGGTAGACCTGCTCTTCTCTAAAGACTTTAGCAACCTGCCGGTTTAGTTCCTTCGCTGATGCCAGGTCGTGTCCAAACGGTTTTTCAACAATGATGCGCGTCCACCCTTTGCGGCTCTTATTCAGGCCCGCCGCACCGAGATTCTGGATGATTTCGGGATACTGACTGGGTGGCGTCGACAGGTAAAAGATGCGATTGCCACCTGTGCCGCGCTCCCGGTCGAGCATGTTGAGCATGTTATTGAGCTTTTCATAGCCCTTTGCGTCGTGAAAATCGGATTGGAGATAATGGATACCGGAAGCGAACCCTTCCCAAACCTGTGGATTGACCGGCTTCTGGCGGGAGTATTGATTAATAGATTCGAGGGCCTGCTGGCGAAACTGTTCATCGGTGTAGGAACGTCGCGCGAACCCTACGACTGAGAAACCCGCCGGGAGCGGTTGTTCCAACGCGAGATCGTAGAGCGCTGGAAGCAGTTTGCGGTGTGTCAGGTCGCCGGTGGCCCCAAATATGACCATGACACACGGTTCAGGGCTGTTTTTAATGCGTATACCTTCTCGTAAAGGGTTAGGAGCCTCTACTACGCTGCGCTGAGGCATAAGCGTTCTCTCCTCAATTGAAATGTTGTGGATAGAGGGGCGCAATCAAATGCGCCCCTTGTCCCTACGACTTAACGAGCAACCTGTGTCTGTATAGCTTTCCTTTTCTCCTCGATGCCGCGGAAGAGTTCGTGGAAAGAATCGGCGAACTTTTGCACGCCTTCATCGAGCAGCTGTTGCGTCACCGCGTCGTAATGGATGCCCAGGCGTTCAAGCGCCTCCAGCTCGGCCCTGGCCTGTGGAATATCTTTTTCGATGGTAAGGCCGACACGACCATGGTCGCGGAAGTTTTCGATAGTCTCCAGCGGCATGGTATCGACGGTATTCGGCCCGATCAGCTCCTCGGCATAAAGAACATCACGGTAGGCAGGGTTTTTCGTGCTGGTACTGGCCCATAGTGGGCGCTGCACGTGCGCGCCGCTATGTTTGAGCGACTCAAAGCGCGGCGTGTTGAAAATGCGCTTGAACTCTTGATAGACCAGGCGAGCATTAGCGATGGCGGCTTTGCCTTCCAACGCCTTCAATCGCTGCTGCTCAGCGCTGTCGCTGGTAGCTTTGATTTTATCTTCCAGGAGTTTATCAACCAGCGTATCGACACGACTGACGAAAAAGCTGGCGACGGAGGCCATATGGCTGATATCTTTGCCTGAGGCATTGCGATCTTCCAAAGCGTTAAGATACGCTTCTGTCACTGCCTTATAAGCCTCGATCGAGAAGATGAGGGTGATGTTGATATTGATGCCCTCGGTCAAGGCTTGCTGGATAGCGGGAATGCCTTCCGGCGTCGCGGGAATCTTCACCAGCAGGTTGGGGCGATCCACCATTTTCCAGAAGCGGCGCACTTCCGCGATGGTGCCTTGCGTATCGTGTGCCAGGTCGGGCGAAACCTCCAGGCTGACGTAGCCATCCACCCTGTCTGTGCTGTCATAGATGGGGCGCAGGATATCAGCCACTGTGCGGATATCCTGTATCACCATCGTCTCGTAAATCTCACTGGTGCTTTTGCCCTCTTTGACAAGCTGCGTCATCTGTTCGTCATAGGCATTGCCATGGCTGATGGATTTTTGAAAAATGGTGGGATTGGCGGTAACGCCGACCACGCCGTCTTCGTCCAGCAAGCGTTTGAACTGGCCGGAG
>VBFM01000404.1:0-9747 GCA_005882595.1 Chloroflexota bacterium | reverse complement strand
GTTATCGTACCAGACGCTTTGTCCATACGTCTTGAGTAGCAGTAAAGGGTTGGTCATGTGTGTTCTCCTTGTTAAAAACCGTAATGAGGGTCGCCTATAGTTTGGTATTAAAACGGGGCTATTCGTTACGCCCGCGACAATACGTGTGTCTCCCTTCATGATAGCATCAAATCACGCAAAGAGCCAAATCTTGGGCTCTCAATCTATTACACGTTGCAAGTTGTGTATGGGCGTAAGGATTGGAGGTTTACCAAAAAGAAAGTTTCACGTGGTTATTTTCTTCCCCTGGCTTTCTGCTGCAACTCGTACAACTTGCCGATTGCCTCGATGGGGGTTAGTTCGTCGATGGAGAGCTGTTTGATCTCTTCGATCAATGGATGCGGCTCGGCTGAGAAGAGGGTCATTTGCAGGACGCCAGGCGTTTCCATGTCGCGCATAGCTTTGCGGCGCAATCTGGCATCGCCTTTTTGCTCCAGCTCCGCCAGAATCTCCTCAGCGCGGTGTATGACGGGTCTGGGGATACCGGCCAACTGTGCCACGTGCACACCATAGCTTTTATCCGCGCCGCCGGGGACTATTTTATGCAGGAAGACAACCTTCCCTTCTTCCTCGGTTACGGCGACATTCATACATTGGATGCGCGGCAGCGATTTCGCGACCTCGACCAGTTCGTGATAGTGGGTGGCAAAGAGCGTGCGTGCGCCGCAGCGCTTGTTGTTGTGCAGGTATTCGACCACGGCGCGCGCGATGGCCAGTCCATCATAGGTGCTGGTGCCGCGCCCAATCTCATCGAGAATAATCAGGCTGCGCTGCGTGGCGTGGTGCAGGATGTTGGCGGTCTCAACCATCTCGACCATGAAGGTGCTCTGCCCTGTCGCCAGGTCGTCCTGCGCGCCGATACGCGTGAAGATGCGATCAACGAGGCCGATGGTCGCAGCCTCGGCAGGGACATAGCTGCCAATTTGCGCCATCAGCACAATTAAGGCGACCTGGCGCAGGTAGGTGGATTTACCGGCCATGTTTGGCCCGGTGACAATCAAGATTTGCGCCTGGCGGTTGGAAAGCTCCACGTCATTGGGGATAAACGGCATATCTACCTGCGACTGCTCGATGACGGGGTGACGGCCAGCCACGATATGAACGGTGTCGCCCTCGTTGAGCTGCGGACGGCAATAGTTATGCTGCGCGGCAACGCTGGCCAGGCTCAAATACACATCGATTTCCGCCAGCGCGTGTGCGGTATTGAGAATGCGCTCCGTCGCATGGATGGCAATTTCGGCGCGTAGTTGGGCGAACAGTTCGCTTTCCAGTTTGCTGCTGCGCTCCTGAGCATTGAGGATGAGCGTCTCCTGTTCCTTGAGATCGGGGGTAAGGAAGCGCTCTCCGGTTGTCAGGGTTTGCTTGCGTATATAGTCCTGCGGGACGCGGCTCAGATGGGATTTGGAGACTTCGATGAAGTAGCCAAAGACCTTCGTATAGCCAACCTTGAGATTAGGAATGCCGGTGCGCTTGCGTTCTCGCTGCTCCATTTCGGCGATCCACTGTTGCCCATTCTTTGAAGTGTGCTTGACGTTGTCGAGTTCCTCGCTGTAGCCTGGACGGATAACTCCACCCTCGGATGTGTTCAATGGTGGCTCATCAACAATTGCGCTTTCAATGAGGGAAATGGTCTCCTCGTTATCCGCGAGCCGCTGCACGAGTTGCGCCAGGGTGGGCATACATTCTTCGGCGTTGGCGGGCAAAGCGGCTCGCACATCTGCGGCGGCTCGCAAACCACCAGCCAGCGCAACCAGGTCTCGTGGTGTAGCAATACGCTGACGCACACGGTTGATGAGGCGTTCGATATCCCCGGCTTTTTTCAGACCCTCGGCCAGGCGCGCCTGTGTCAGGGTGTCGGTGAGCAGCTCACTGATGATTTGCTGGCGATGGTGCAGCACCTGGATGTCCAGGAGCGGCTGCCCGATCCAGCGCCGCATGAGACGCCCGCCCATGGGGCTGCGCGTCTTATCCAGCACCCACAGCAACGATCCCTTAATGGAGCTGGTGCGCCCGCTTTCAAAGAGTTCCAGGTTGCGCCGTGTATGGGGATCGAGCGTCATAAAAGAGTTGGTGTAGTACGTTTCCAGCGAGGTAAGCTGGCGCAATAAGCCTTTTTGGGTTTCCTGCACATAAGCCAGCACTGCTCCGGCGGCGCGAATCGCCAGTGGGAGGTGGGCACAGCCGAAACCTTCGAGCGAGGCTACATCAAAGTGCGTCAGTAGGCGGTGCCGCGCGTCGTCTTCGCTAAAGTAACGCGCATCATAGGGAGTGATGTGCCCTGCAATGCCTGCCAGCAGCTTTTCGAGCGGCGCGCTATCATCGTCGTCATCGTCCAGGGAGATGCTACTGCTTGTTCCGTTGGTGGTATAGGTGTCGTGCGCAGCTGCCAGCGCTTCTTCTACATCGGCGTTGGGGTTGCCGTTGCTGCCAACCCTGGTAACGGTTTTCTCGCTCATCACGGCTGCCAGCCAGCGTCGCTTGCGGCTGCCCAGGTGGTTGTTGTGTGATTCAATGATGATTTCGGCAGGGGCAATGCGCGCCATTTCCTGTTGGATGGAGAGTTCCGGTTCGGGTGTGTTGAACTGGGTGACGGCAAATTCGCCGGTGGTGATATCAACGTAGGCGAGGCCGACCGCCTGGCGTCCAACGACGACGCCCGCCAGGAAGTTGTTGCGTTTGGTGGCAAGCATGGCGGGGTCAATGACCGTACCCGGCGTAACGATGCGTATGACTTCGCGGTCAACCAGCCCTTTTGAAAGCGCTGGATCGCTCATCTGTTCACAAACTGCGACGCGGTAGCCTTTGCCGACGAGCCGCGCGATGTAGCCGTCTACGGCGTGGTGAGGGACACCGGCCATGGGTGATTTTTCGCCGCGCCCCCAATCGCGGCGCGTCAGGGCGATTTCCAGTTCGCGCGCCACAATCTCCGCGTCGTCATCAAACAATTCATAGAAGTCGCCCATGCGAAAAAAGAGGATGGCGTCGGGGTTCTGCCGTTTGATCTGCAAATATTGTGTACGTATCGGGCTATGTACTGGATTGTCTTTTACGTAGTCTTCGAATAACATATTGCCTCATCCAGACAATTAATATCAGTTCATTATTGATAGTTACTATTGTACGGTACCATGTTATCAGAACTGAGGTAGGGTTTCAAGTGACAGCTTACCAGATAGTAAACCTCGTCCTACCGGTCAATCATTTGCCCCTTTACCAATATTACATCTACTTACTTCTTTCTGAAATCAGAAAAAACGGCTGACAACCGGTGTTTATTGATGAGAACGGCATCTTGTTGTGCCTGGAATACTGGAGGAGAAAGCTGTGCTTTATGTCATGCTCGTACTGTTTCTGCTGGCGGGTGGCTTGATTACGGTACTGGTGATTGAGAATAGTTCAACGTTGATGATCGGCGTACACCTGACATTTTTTGCCTGGCATACACCGACTCTGCCGTTAGGCATAGTGCTGTTGCTTTCCTGGGTGCTGGGCGCGCTGCTGCTCTATGTGGTGACAGTTGTGTCAGCCTGGCGGGAACGCCGCGAATTACGTACGTTACGGAAACGGGTTGCCGAGCTTGAGCAGGCTCACATGAACATACCGGTGCAACAGTTGTCTTCGTCGGTAATTGTACCGATGCCTGGAATACGCAACACCCGGCCCCCTTATTCTTCACAATAATATGGCGAAGGTAGGTCAGTAGCTTCCGGGACGAGCTTGGCGATCACACTGGCAATAATTCACGCTCCCAGCAATATCCCGACCAGGCGCCGCAAGAATCCACGTTTTGGGGGCATACTTGTAAGAGAAAGTGGCTGACGCGCCTGCTCCTCCGATCCTGGCTCTTCAATCTGTCCAGGCTCATCCACCTCAATGTTTTCAGGGTGATCTGGTTCAGGATCGCTAGTTTGCTCAGTGGGAGCAAATTCGACGAAAGTTGGGAGTTCGCCATCGCTCGCATGAACTTCTCTCATGTTTGCAGGTCCCTTTTCAGGCGCGAACTCAATGAGAGGTGGTTGTTCGTTCTCGGTTGCAGTAGTTTCGTCGCTATATGGCGCTGTTTCTGGTGGAGCGAACTCGACAAGGGTGGCTTCTTCGTTTTGTGAAGGAGTAATTGCTGCGCTGCTTGCGGGTTCTTCTGCCTCTTCCTGAGCAGGCAATTTAATGGCTGTTTGCTTGAGTGTCTCTTCCTGCCATGAGACGCCTTCTTGTTCGTCGGAATCGCTGGTAAGTTTTTGCAGGAGCAGGGCCTCGGTTGCTTCTGTATCATTAGTAGCAACGGTATCGGCAGCGCTGGTCGGCGTTTCTTCAATAGGAGTGGGTGGTGAAGTCGGGGAGGCTTCATCGAGCATCGAATCGATCCAGTCGAAGGCGCCTTCCAGAGCGAGTTTACACCATTGAGTATAGTCATCGCGAATGAAATCGTCGATTTGCTCGCAGTAGTCGAGGCGCTGCATAGTGGCATCCAACCATGCTTCTCCGCGTGCGAGCATGCTGTCGAGCAGGTCAATATCATTGACGCCGTTGGATTGAAGGCGCGCTAAGGTAGCAAGAGCTATGGGTGAGGGCTGCGTCTGCTGGATAAGCTGGGTATTTTCCACAAGCTGCTGTTGTATGTGTACGATACGTTGTTGTAACGATGCTATATGCTGTTGCAGCAGCCACTGCTTATAAGTAGCGTAGAATTGTTCGACCTCCTGTAGGTTCAGTTGTGTGAAGATCGTGTCAAGCTGGCTTAGAAAGTCCGGTTCCGCGCTATGTTGCATCGGGCGTGTCCTCGCTTTCTTCTCCAGGCAAGGCCGTCGAGGTTTGGCGTCCCCAACGTTCTACCCAGCGCTGCACCAGGCGATTCGTGCGTATACTCTCCTGATCAATGGGCCTGCCGCTTTCAGCATCACTTGAGCCAATCGTGATTTTGCGCAGCCACCAGGGAAGTTCGACTTGCGGGTCAGTTTGCGCATGTTCATCCATCAAGGCAAGCATGTCTTCAGATAACAGTTCTATTTCCGGATGGCTGGCGGATGGAAAAGGTGGCAAGTCTAAAAAGTGATCAGCTTGCCCCATTTGTCCCATTTGTCCCATTTGTCCCATCTGCTCTATCTGCTGTGAGCCAGAATCTGGCAGGTCTCCCCGATCCAGAAGCTCAGACGAAAGGGTTTCGTGTGATGCGGCGTATTCCTGCTCATTTGTTTGGGAGAAGGAAGATGCCTCGTTGTTTGAAGGGATGTGCCCATTCGTACTGGCGCCCTTTTGAGTGAGGAGGGTGGAAAGAATGGAATTTGTGGCCAGAGGATTGTCCTGCTGCATGAGTTGCTCTAAAAAGAAGCTATCGAGTTGACTTTCGAGTCGAGCCAGCTCTATTTCAAGCACCTCTAACGTTGAGCGCAGGCGTCGATCAACTTCCTGGTAATGTAGCCATTGCTGGTATTGACCCATACACTTTGTTCCTACATGTTTCTGACAGCAAATGATAACGAAGGCAGTATAGCATGTATGGCACAAAGAGACAAGTAGATATATAGTGAAACAGGTCTATATCGTTCCCTCTCGTTCCATCGCTGTATTATGCGAAATGCGCAAGAGGATACCAACAATAATATAATTGGCGATGATCGAACTGCCGCCATAGCTCAGAAATGGTAGGGGAATACCTGTTAAAGGCAGGAATTTCATATTACCTGCAATGATGATTAATGCCTGAATTGCGAAGATCGAGGTCAGGCCGGCGGCCAGCAACTGGTTAAACTCGTCGCTGGACTCAATTGCGATGCGATAACCACGATAGATAATCAGCAGGTAGATACCAATAATAGCGAACAGTCCGGCCAGCCCTAATTCTTCGCCAATGCCGGTGAAGATCATGTCGGATTGCACAATTGGCACAAAATTACCTGCATGTCCTAAACCTAAACCCGTGCCGATGATTCCGCCGCTTGATAGGGCGATCAAGCCTTGCATAATCTGGTATGCCTGCGCTTTGGCGAAGGCAATGGTGTCTCCTGACCAGTTTTGCCAGTTTACGGCATCGATAGATACCGCCGCAAAACGATCCTGCACATACGCGAAGAGCTTATAACCAATGAAGCCCAGCACAAAAAACATCAGCAGGCTGACAATAACGTAGGATAACTTACCGCTGCCCAGGTAGAGCATTGCCAGGAAAATGCCGTAGATGAGCAGCGCCAATCCCAACTCACGTATGCCTAAGAATAGCACAAGCGAGATGGCGAGCATCAGAGCCAGCGGCCCCAACTGGCGTAAGGGTGGCAGCCGGAATGGCCCGATCTCACCGAAAGGAGGCAGGCGAAAAGGGCCTAACAGCAGGTTACTCTCCGCAATCACATCGAGATTTTCACTCAAATAAGCCGCGAAGAAAATGGCAATACAGATTTTCAGGAGTTCCGATGGCTGCAGGTTGAGTGGCCCAAAGTTCAACTGGTCGTGGGTGGGAGAGTTAAAATTTTTCACACGCAAGGCATTCCCCAGGGTTAAGCCCACGAGGATGATGCCAAGCGCGGCCCAGGTATACTTGTAGCGTCGAAGCCAGTTCATATTTCTCAGGCCAAACAGCACCCCTATACCCATGAGAAGCCCGATCAGTACCCATAGAAGCTGCCGGGCCCCCAGATTCGGATCTCCTACATCCGGTCCCAGGCGCGTAGCCATCAGCACGCCAATGCCGCTCATCAGGCCGACAAGCGGTAAAAGGATCTGGTCTGCTTTTGGAAAAAAGAAGCTGAAAAGTATGTTGACGAAGAGCAAAACGGCGATTAAGCCAAGGATGGGTATCAGCGCGTGTACCGATGGCAGGACGGCCAGGGTGAAAGGTACTGGTTGTTTATTCGTGTTGAGCTGGGTTTCGTAGTATTGTGCCAGGGGCAGTTGTATCATTGCAAGCAGCAAAATCATGAAAGGGATGATGAACAATCCGAATTCTTTCCAACGATACCTTCTAAAGATATTTTGAGTTTGACTTGCCATATAGTAATCTTCTCTCTACCATTGTAGGGACGCGATTTATCGCGTCCACCATCCAGGCATGTCTTCGCCAACCTGGACGCGATAAATCGCGTCCCTACAAATGTTTATTGAGCCAGTTTGAAACTAATGTATCCAACTTGAATGATATCGCCAAAGCGGGCGGGAAGAGCGTCACGCGCCGGTTGATTGTTCAGGTAGGTGCCATTGGTGCTGCCAGCGTCCTGGACGTACCAGGCACCATTGCGAAACCACATGCGAGTATGTTCGCCAGAGATGAAGGTTTCTGGTATCTGGATGGTACAGGTAGGGCCGCGCCCGATGGTTGTCTGGGGCATGAGATCGAAGCGCGTGCCTGGAGCTATCTGGCTGGGTCCGCTATCCACCACAACGAGATGACCGACGACGGGAGCGCCTTTGCTGCCTCCCGCCTCGGTGATGGCCGTCGTTTTGCGCAGATCGCGTGTAATGGCGATGACTACCTGCATGAGAAAAAGGTAGAGCAGTACAATTAATAAGAGACGTAAGATTATTAAAAAGACATCAAGCGTCATTCGTTCTTTTCAGCCAGATGAGCCGCAGGCTAGACGCGCAGCGTCGTTTCTGGCTGCCTTTCAAACATCGCATTTAAACCTTATCTTCGCTCAAAGTAGAAATCATAACTCCCGATGGTGAAGCGATCGCCGCTGCGCAGCAGGTGCTGGCGCAGATGCGGTGTGCCATTGACGGTAATGCCATTGGTGCTGCCAAGATCATAGATGGTAAATTGCCCATCAGCCTGGTATTTTATCTGAGCATGATAGCGCGAAACACGTTTGTCTTCAACAATGATATCATTCGTGAGCTGGCGCCCAATGTTGACAACGGGTTTTTCGATGCGGTAGACCTTTTGGCCCGCCTGCGGTAAACGGATCGTTAACCATGCCTGGGGCATTACGGGTACAGCTGTAGGCGGTAGGGTTGGCGGCATAAGGGATGGGTTGGAACCCACCGGGCCGCCTGCCGGGTAGCCATATGGACCGGTTGGCATTACGCCGGGGCTGGATATGCCAGGCAATGGTTGTCCCGGCGGCAACTGCGCGCGTAACTGCGCCAGTTGTTCGGCGCTAAGCGCCTGTGTAGCCATCAGTCCGCCTTCCCCACCATCCATATGCTGCTTATCGACCAGCTGCGCCTCGATACGCACGTCACCGGTGCGCAAATCGCTGCTGGGATGCAGGCGCAACACCGGCATGGTGCGTAGGGTATAGTGATGTTGGCGCGCGAAGTGCACGAGATGGTCTTGCCAGTCTTTTTTCAGCGTGGCCTCAACCGGAGCCAATTGCTGGTGATCTTTGAAACTGAGATAGATGTCATAAATCTCAGGGGCCAGTCGTCGTCCCTCACCTTGCAGGAGAGACTGATCTTCCATAGCGCGTTCCAGTTTACGAGCTACCTGCGAGGGTTGTAGTCTGGACGGAAAAAGAAACGCAAAGGGACCTTCCACCATGCGTTGCATCAAAGATTCTACTTTTGAGAGTGGGTTTTGGCGAGTTTTCACCCTGCTCAACCTCCCTCTTGGAAAAGCTGACGGGCTTGCTGCGCATCAGCCGCGATTTGAGCCTTCAGCGCATCAATGCCGTTAAAGCGTTGCTCGTTGCGTAATCGCGCGATGAAGTTAATACTAATACGTTGATCATACAGATCGAGTTGAACATCGAGGAGATGTGCTTCCACCAGGCGCTGTTGCCCACCAAAGGTTGGGCGAACTCCCACATTTACCACGCTGTTCCATTCCTTCTGCTGGTCATCATAAGAGACGGGTATATGACCTGTTGCGTCACTTTCTGCTGGGTTTTCAACACGGACTCTCGCAGCATAGACCCCGTTGGCGGGCAGCAGCTTGTGCGGTTCTGGCAGCAAGTTGGCGGTGGGAAACCCCAGCAGCCTGCCGCGCTGGTCGCCTTTAATGACAACGCCGCTCACGATGACTGGATGCCCAAGTAATTCGTTCGCCTCCGCTATCTGCCCCTCACTTACCAATGAACGGATGCGTGTGCTGCTTATACGTGCATGTTCAGCTTCCTCTAACTCGATAGGTCGGATGAGTATATGATGTTCCTGCCCATAGCGTTGCAGGAAAGCGAGATCGCCCATCCGGTTATGTCCCAGGCTGAAATTGCTGCCTACAACCATGGCTTGAATGTTAAAATGCGCCCGCAATTCATCGAGAAATGCGCCTGCCGTCAGCGCTGCTACTTCCGGTGTGAAGTGAACGACAATGTTGTTCGCAACCTGACCGTAGCGTTGCGCCAGCGCCAGCTTTTCTTCCAACGTCGTCAGGCATTCCAGGTGAATGGCCGGTCTCACTACGAGTAAGGTATGCGGTGAGAAAGTGACCATTACCGGTGTGCAGCCCGAAGCCAGCGCCACCGTTCCCAGCTCACGCAATAGACGTTGATGCCCTCGATGTATCCCATCAAAATTGCCGATGGTAATAGCGATAGGTGTGTTTCCCGAGACGGTTGTTTCATAGTCCATAGGTTATTCGAAAGTGTATCCTAAAAGTTCTCTGGCTTATAGTACCACAGCGACCATATATAGGCAATAAGATAGGTCATAGTGGGCTTACCACCCAGATGTCCTCACCCCACCTTTGAACGGCCCCACAATCTCGCCCGTAATCCAACCCTGGTAGTGTTCACAATGCAACTTTTTCATGATCTCTGGTACGGTCACATCAATACGATA
>VBFM01000239.1:19204-19669 GCA_005882595.1 Chloroflexota bacterium | reverse complement strand
CAGAGCTTCAATCTCGTGAGCCTCTCGCGGGTGCAGGGCAGCCCGGTACGCATCAACCCAGATACCGGAGGTATGCATCTCATGCCGGCGCTGCGCCAGGCGCAAGCCTCCGGGTTGATCGATGTCTCGTACTTCCAGCGCGACACAGCGAACACCGACAGTACCAACGTGGACGCGCTGATCAATCTCAATCCTCGCACCACAGGCCCTGGCAGCAAGATACGGGTAACCAATGTGCCTTCCGCCTGGATCGATACCTCTTCGGATATTCAGCCGAACTTCGGTGACTACACGGACAACTACGTGCAGGCCATCTCGTCGGCCCCTTTCTACGATGACACGCTCTACGTGGCGTGGTCCGACGGGCGGCTGGGCGTTCCGCAGCCCTTCGAGGCGCACGGCATCAGTTAAAACTATACCCTTACTCAAGCAGCATATACCCATAGAGTAAGGGAGTGTCGGAGT
>VBFM01000239.1:2505-19164 GCA_005882595.1 Chloroflexota bacterium | reverse complement strand
TAGATGCCGATCGGCTTTCGGACCAGGATCACAGTCATCCGACCGTTCACCCACTCGCGCTCAATGAGCAGGGTCTTGCCAACAAACGATCCGATGTTCATGACCTTGCGGACCTGGGCATCCTCCCACGGCAGGACGTATTGGTGGATGCGCTTGAGCGCAGTCTCCAGGTCGGGCACGATCTTTTGACTTCCCACCACCATGATCACCTTGCCTGCCGTGCTGGCGTAGGGGCCAAGCTGGCTTGATGAGGCGGACGCTGCCACAAGGATCCCATCCTCTGTGACCGCGTTGACGCTTCCCAGCATGAAGTCGGGGCCGGCGATGAGCTTACGGATCTCTCGTGCCTGGGTTTGGCGTTCCATCTTGAAGATGCGAGGCCGCAAGGCGTCATAGCGGCTCGCATCATGAATGGCGTCGAATATCCCGGCATCCTGGAGGGTCTTCGACTTGGCAGAGTGGACCTCTGCACCTTCCGGGAGTCGCTCCAGCACCACCTTGCGGGCCTGGTCGCCGTCATCGACAACCACCACCTCAATGTTGCGCTCCCGTATCCGCTGTGCGACTCTCTGGATGGTCTCTTCGGACGCGGGGATCGCGAAGTCTTCTCGCGTCTGTGTCATATCTGGGTCTCTTCCTGAAAATCTTTGTGGGATGTAGCAAATCGACAATACGGTTCGCCGCGTTGGGTTCAGTCGTTGCTTCAAACGGCGCGCGCTGTTCTTCCGGCAAATATTTCTCGGTCATCGAGCAAACGATACCGTTTTGATGCTTACTTCCTTTAGGAAAATAAGTATATATGAGAAACTAGCTCTTGTCAAGGAACTATGAGGTACTTTTGCTATGAAGCTAACTGATTGAATCCAGACGACTGAATTGTCGGCAGCTTGCGCTACTACCGCCATGGGACATGCCATCCCCACGTCCAGCACTCGTCTCAAGGAGGAACGCTCACCTGCGTGCCGGGACTGCGAGGTCGGCGACGAGGCCGAAATGATCGCTGGCCCACACACCGTTGATCGGTTCGTCAAAGATGCGTGTACAGGAGGCGATCTTCAAGCTGGGTCCCCCGTGCTCACCACAGCGCACGAAGATGTAATCAATCCGTCGGAATGGCCAGTCCCAATCAGCCACAAGAGGGTTGTGAGGCGTGAAGGTGTGGCCCTGCTCTCCAGGATGCGTACTCTCCCAGGCATCCCGGTAGCAGACGCTCATCTCGCCTAGAGACTGACGGCCAGACCAGAAGCGTATACTGGTTGCGTCAGGGTCGGCATCGAAGTCTCCGACCAGTACCAGGTGCAGACTCCCTCCGCGAGCGCGCTCCTCTATGACCCGCGCAGCGGCCACCGCTTGCAACTCGCGCTCATGCTCGAAGTTCACCTGCCAATTGGGAAAATGGTTGACGAACAGCAGCGGACCAACAGGGTCTGGCGCCAAGACCTCCGCGACAAGCGTTCCACAGGGGAAGTTCCCCGTTCGGGGTGTCACGTGTAAGTCCACCTCTTGCACTTCCCCCAGCGGCCAGCAGCTCGCGATCGAGATCCCCATCCCCTCAAGGTCTCGGCCTTTGTGGTGGGCGACGCTCCAGCCAGGACCAAGCAGATCGATCACCTGGTCGTACTCCTCGTTCTTGATCGTTTCCTGCAATGCGATAAGGTCGGGCCGCAGTGAGCGCAGGCCATCGATGAGCACCTCGCTACGGTCAGGCCATGCTCCGTGCTGTCCCCACAGGTTGAGCGTGAGTACGCGCACCTCGCCCAGGCGCGGTCCCATATTTGGAAACTGGTTCGTAGGCACGATGCTCTCCTTTCATCCATACAGGGTAGAGGCTCTGATGGGCGCATGTCAAGCTCATTTATTGGGGCATCTTCGACATTTTGCTGTCAAGATTGCTGTAGTCGGCGGTATTATCAATGGAGGTGAGAGCTTGATAGTGGTTCTGGAGAGGTTTTAGGTTAATCTGCTTTTAGCGTTTCGTCTTTTCACACATTATAGTATAGCTAACCAAAGGGCTACTCAACAACGATTGAGTAGCCCTTTGATTCTTGACTCGATTCCTCTCTTACCGCGCCGTCCGGCGTCCATATGCCCAGACCGCAAGCGGAACGAACACGACCAGAATACCTACGCACCAGGCCAGAGCCTGCCAGATCGTCGCGGCGTCGGGCTGGTTAAGCAGCAGCCCGCGTACAGCGTTGACGATCAGTGTGACCGGTTGGTGTTCGACGAAGACGCGTAGCCAGTTGGGCATGCTCTCGGGAGGGACGAACGCGCTGCTGGCGAAGGTCAGCGGGAAGAGCCAGATGAAGCCGGCGGATTGCGCGGCCTCTACGCTGTGTACGAGCAAGCCGATAGTGGCTGAGATCCATGAGAAGGCGAAGCTGGTGAGCAGGAGGATGGCTGCTGCCGCGAACCAGGAAATGACTGGTCCTTCGGGCCGGAAGCCGACCAACAAGCCGACCGTCCACATTACGATGACCACGAAGGTGTTGCGTACCAGGTCGGAGAGGGTGCGACCTGTGAGGACGGCAGATTTGGCCATAGGCAAGGAGCGAAAGCGGTCGACGAGGCCGCGCTGCAGGTCTGTGGCCAGGCCGATGCCGGTGGTGGTCGCGCCGAAGATCACGGTCTGGGTAAAGATGCCAGGCATCAGGAAGTTAGCATAGCTGGTGCCCTTGATTGGGATGGCTCCGCCAAACACGTAGCGGAAGAGCAGCACAAACATGATGGGCTGGATCGTCGCGAAGATGAGCTCATCAGGGATGCGCGGAATCTGGATCAGGTGGCGCTTCGCCAGGACGAGCGCGTCAGCGATTGTCCAGTAGAGCCTGGGACGCGCGACTGGTTTCAGTGATTGTGTTATTCGTAAGTTGGTGATGTTCATCGGGTACTCCTTGCCAGGGGCTGTGGGGCCGGCGTATCTTTGGACAGGTCGCCTGTGGTCGTTGTGCGCCCGGTCAACGCCAGGAAGACATCGTCCAGAGTGGGACGGCGCAATGCCAGATCTTCTACGGGAATCTGGGCGGCATCGAGATCGCGCACAACGGAAGCCAGGAGCTGCGCGCCATTGGATACCGGGACAATGAGGTGCCGGTCATCCGCAATGACCTGAATTTCACCTACACTGTAGGGGCGCATTGCCTGTTCTGCGGCATCCAGATTTCCTTCATACGCAACAGTGAACTCGAGCCGCTCGCCTCCTACCTGGGCTTTCAGTTCGTCTGAAGTGCCTCTGGCAATCACGCGCCCAAGGTCAACGACGGCTATCTGATTCGCAAGTTGATCGGCCTCCTCGAGGTACTGGGTGGTCAGTAATACGGTTGTGCCATCGGCTACAAGCGCGCTGATGACCTCCCACATGGCGAGGCGTCCGCGTATGTCAAGGCCGGTCGTCGGCTCGTCCAGAAAGAGCACCGGAGGGGTCAGGATCAGGCTCGCTGCCAGGTCGAGGCGCCTGCGCATGCCTCCTGAGTAGGTTTTCACGGTGCGCCTGGCAGCGTCGACAAGGTCAAAGCGTTCGAGAAGATCGTTCGCTCGTTGCCGCGCTACTTTCCCTGATAAATGATAGAGTTGCCCGAACATTACCAGGTTTTCGTAGCCTGTGAGGTTTTCATCAACGGCGGCATATTGACCGGCCAGGCCGATGCGCGCGCGGATGGCGTCGGCGTGTTTGACGACATCAAGCCCGGCAACCTCTGCCCGACCCGCGTCGGGTTTCAAGAGCGTGGTCAGGATGCGTACGGCGGTAGTCTTGCCTGCGCCGTTTGGTCCGAGGAGGCCAAGTACGGTTCCTTCCTCGGCGACCAGGTCAAGCCCGGCAAGGGCGCGGGTCTTTCCGTAATATTTTTGTAGTCCTTCGGCCAGAATGGCCGGTCTGTTTGACATAGTACATTTCCTTTGCTGATGCCTCTGCCGCCGGGATTCGAACAGGCATTGGCGGTAAGGCGGACAAGTCACGGCTTTCTGCTGTTGAATATGTGCAAGGGGACTCTTAACACTATTCTTTTTGTCGTGCTAAAACTGGAACCTTATCCTGAGTATTGACCACCGCGTTACAATGTGCTACAATCTAAGTGGACAAGTGTCCATATGTAAATTGTACCGGACAACTGTCCACTTGTCAAGGGGAAGAGCTGTGAGAGAAGAAGTTCATGATTGTCCATGGCCGTCTGGCATACCAGGGCTATTCGAGGCCCACCGGCGGCATGAACGGCGCGATGCAGCGGAGCATCGCCAGCGCATCCTGGAGGTTGCGAGGCGGCTCTTCGCTGAGCATGGCGTCGAGGCAGTCAGCATGCACCAGATTGCCAGGGACGCTAAAATTGGACAGGGGACGCTCTATCGCCGTTACGCTCATAAAGGCGAGCTTTGCATGGACCTGTTGCAGGAGCGTCAAGAGCGTTTTGTAGAGGAGATCACGGTGCTGCTCACGGCAACGGCTACATCTCCCGCGCTCGAACGGCTGGATGGTGTACTGACGCATGTTGTTGCATTACTCGAAGAGCAGGGCGCTTTGTTGATGCCCCTTGCCGGGATAGATGCGCGCTATGGGCTCTGTGGCGAGTCTGACAACTCCCGGCGCATTTCGCTCCAGCACGCGGGGTATTTTCTCTGGCTGCAAGAACTCATAGCAGGTCTGCTCGCTGAGGCGGTAGAACGGGGAGAACTGGGCGCGCTTGATGTCCCCTACACGACAGATGCCATCCTGGCGACACTTCACCCCATGTTCTATCACTTCCAACGCCAGGAGCGCGGCTTCTCACAGGGACGTATCCTGCAAGGGTTGCGCCGCATCTACATCGATGGCGTAAAGATGCAGCGCAACACAGATGAATTGGCAGATATTTAGCAGCGAAACTCTGTCAGGGTCTGGTAAATGCTGCCCTGGGTGAAGCCTACTGACCAGACGTTATGCGTCGCAGGCACACGAGCCACTGCTAGCAGGTCACTCGCTGTTGAGCCAGGACTTGGGCTATTCACGACGCTCCAACTGGTACCATTCCAGTGTTCGATTAACGTGAAGTAGGGCCCTTGCGGGTCAAGGCTGGTTCTGTAATCCCCCACCGCCCAGATGCTGCTTGCCGAGACCGCCGCTATGCCATTCAGCAGGTCTGAGTTACCCGTCATTGGGCTATTCACGACGCTCCAACTGGTACCATTCCAGTGTTCTATGAGGGGGAGATAGTCAGTATGAGGGGTGATATTCATGGCATCATCTCCTACCGCCCAGAGATTGTTGGCGGAGATAGCGGCTACCCCATTCAGCGTATTGTACGCTCCACCCGGACCGGAACTGCTGACCACACTCCAGGTAGTGCCGTTCCAGTGTTCGACCAGGGTTTGAATAAGGTTGGGGCTGGAAATATTGCCCACCGCCCAGGCGTTGTTTGAAGCAATCGCTGCTACTCCAGTAAGCTGGACTGTGCCTGTACTGGTGGCGATAGTCCAATTCGTCCCATTCCAATGTTCGATCAGCGGTTGAAAGCCGTTGTTACCGGAAGCATTGCCAACTGCCCAGATGTCGGTTGCCGAGACGGCAGAGATAGCCGAAAGGCCATTGCTCAGTGATGCGACGTTGGGACTGGGTACGATGCTCCATTTGGTGCCGTTCCAGTGTTCGATCAATGTCAGCGCGTTATTCGAGGCATCGTTATAACCTCCCACGGCCCAGATGTTGTTTGCGGCGATGGCGATTACGCCTGAAAGCGAGTCGGTCAGGCTGTTGTTGACGTTGGGGCTGGGTACAACTTTCCATTGTGTGCCATTCCAGTGTTCTATAAGTGTGAGGCTTCCGTTACCGTTGCCGTGTGATCCAACGGCCCAGATACTATTGGCAGAGATAGCGGCGACTCCGTTGAGGGAGTTGTAACTCGTGCCGGGGTTCGGACTGGAGACTGTGCTCCATACTCCACAGCTATTGTGTTGACGTTGTGGAGCCGCTGCTGATGCTCCTGTCGAGCTCAGGAGTAACAGGGTTGCAAGCGTTACAATGGTGATACAAGGTAGGATGATGCTACTAAGACGCTTCATGAAAACTCCCCTTTGAGTTGTTTTTGGGTCTAATGGAAGTATACCCTACAATTGTAAGAATGCAAGAACTTTGGTCTTAGAGTTCTGCTAACAGCTTTATGGCGCTGTCATAGTTGATCTCGCCAGCAGAGAGCATGGCGAGTATTTTCAGACGATCAGGGCGTTGTTTAGGAGCGCGTGGAGGACTCTCCAGAGCGGCTACGATATCGTCCAGGTGATTGCGGGCCGTGTTGTAGGCAACATTCAGTTCGCCTGAGAGTTTTTGAATGTTGCCTCGATGTTTTACAAGCTGGCCCACGAAGGCTAGCTGTTCGGGGGTCAGGCGCGCCATCCAGCCAAGGCTGAATTTCCCCTCGATGACAATGCCGCTCTGGGGACATTCTAGCCTTGTCACGATCAGTTCTGCGCCGGTAAGCGGGTCCTGGGTGATGAGCGGGTGTATCATGGATGACGCCTCCAGGTGAATGCGTGCAAAGAGATCAACTGGACACCTCTCGCAGCGCCTTGAGGTAGGAGGGATCAACTTCACGCTCGCTCAATTCGATGACCTCCTCAAAGGTGAGATTGGTTAACCCGGCTTCACGCAGGGCTTTGATATAAGCGGGTTTGATATCGTGTTCACTCAATTCGATGACCTGGTCAACAGAGAGATCGCTTAACCCGGCTTCACGGAGTCGCGTGATGTAGGAGGGCTTTACATCATGCTCACTCAATTCGAGAATCTCGTCAAAGGTGAGATCAAATAACCCGGCCTGGCGAAATTTGATCACGTATGCGGGCTTAATGTCATGTTCGCTCAACTCGATGATCTGGTCGATGCTGAGGTCAAAAATGCCTCCCTCGCGAAACTTAACCAGGTAGGCAGGATCAACCTCGTGTTCGCTTAATTCGATAATCTGGTCAAGTGAGAGCTCGGTCAGCCCTGCTTGCCGCAACTTGATCAGGTAGGAAGGTTCGATTTCATGCTCGCTCAACTCGATGATCTGTTCAACGCTGAGGTCGGTCAAGCCTGCCTCTCGCAGTCCTTTGAGATATGCCGGATCGACCTCGTGTTCGCTCAGTTCAATAATCTGGTCAAAGGTAAATTGTGTGAGTCCTGGCGCTTGCTGTTGCTCTCGATACGGTTGAACTGGTTCCCTACTCTCAGAACGCTGTCTCTTAATGGGCCATTCCTCTTCTGTGGAGAGCGGCTTTTCTCCTAGAACGTCGATTAACTGGTTGGCCTGTTCAATGGTAATTTTGCCTGCCGCCAGCATTTCAAGCACCATGGTTCGTTCTTCGTTCACAGGTTATCCTCCTTCTTTCAAGGTCTTTAGCAATTTATGCTATCGGCTTTGTTAATAAATGACAGTCAACATAGTAAATATAGGTTGCATTTTGGAAAATGTCAATGGTTTTGGCCGTGATGATTTTTGATCCATGTCTTTTTAGCAGCTTGTCAAGTTTCAAGTAAATGTAGCGGCGCAATTATGGCCCCTCAAAAGTAAATCAGGTATCTTCGTGGGAGCGGAGCTGCGGATGGGAATATAGTTGTCGGGTTAAAGTCAAGCATTGGACCTGTCGTATTGGGTCTGTCGTAGGGACAAGGGGCCGCAGAGTGGATGAGTGGGGGCCTTGTGCTTGTCCTTGGTGGCATCACGATTCTGTTGGGATTCCATGATGTTCTGTTATTATTACCTCAACAGGACGAGGACAAGCACAAGGCCCCCGCAGCAGCCCCACATCGCCCCTTGTCCCTACGAGAGGGGCGAGTTCGGTTTGTCAGGCTGATGCAGTATGACGCAATTTACCGCGTTCCTCCTACCGTTGTGTCACGTATGGCTTGTAATACCCACGCAAAGAGCGGGGAATGCGCCCTACCAGCAGTGTGCCTTCCGCTTGATGCTCCTCCTGATCCACGTGGCCCCGGCGATGGAAAAGCTCTACTAACTCGCTTTTGTCAAATGGGATAAGGACGCGCACGGCTTCCATGCTGGCGGCAAGCACTTCAGCGATTTTTTCGCGCAGGGCGTCCAGGCCCACTTTTTGCAGGGCGGAGACGGGTACAGCGTTGGGGTAGAGCGAGGTGTCGACCTCTGATGGCTCTTCCAGTAGGTCGATTTTGTTGAGGGCGGTGACGCGCGGTTTATCGTCGGCTTCTAATTCATGCAATATGTCGCTCACGGTTTCACTCTGCTCGATGGCGTTTTCGTGGCTGACATCCACCACTTCTAAGAGCATGTCGGCGTCGTTGACTTCTTCGAGTGTGGCGCGAAAGGCGGCGATCAGTTTAGTGGGCAGTTTCTGGATGAAGCCGACGGTATCGGTGAGCAGGGCTTCTTGATTGCCCGGTAGTAGGACGTGGCGCGTGGTCGGATCAAGTGTGGCAAACAGTTTATCTTCGGTGACTACTTCGGCTTCGGTCAGGGCATTGAACATGGTGGATTTGCCGGCATTGGTATAGCCGACGACGGCTACAACGGGAATGGCCTGGGCTGTCCGTTGCTGGCGATGGATTTTACGCTGTCCTCGTACCGCTTCAATTTCTTCGCGCAGTTCAGAGATACGGCTGCGAATGCGGCGGCGGTCTATTTCGAGTTTTGTTTCACCCGGCCCGCGCACGCCAATGGCGCCGCCTGCACCACCCGCGCTACCGGCTCCTCCGGCTCCCGCGCCGCGTGAACCGCCTGCCTGCCGGGAGAACTCCGTGCCGTGTCCTGCCAGGCGCGGCAGGCGATATTCGAGTTGGGCGAGTTCTACCTGTAAGCGGCCCTCGCGGGTGCGGGCATGCTGGGCGAAGATGTCGAGGATGAGGGCTGTACGATCTAGCACGCGGGCATGCAGCAATTTCTCAAGGTTGCGCTGCTGCGAGGGGGAGAGCTCGTCATCAAAGATGACGAGGTCGAAATTCAGTTGTTTTTCGGTGTCGCATAGTTCCTGGGCGCGTCCCTTGCCGATGTAGGTGGCGACATCGGGATGGCGCATGCGCTGAATCATGGTTCCCACTACATCCGCGCCAGCGGTACGCGCCAATGTTCCCAGTTCACTAAGCGAGTCTTCAACACTCCACAAACTTTCGCTCTCGTCATGCTCGACTGCAACCAGGAAGGCGTGTTCGTGCTTGCCGCGAGAGCCATTTTCGAAAAGTCGTTGTTTTGGCGTAATTTCCCTCCGCGTAGGGACGCGATTTATCGCGTCCTGATTTGATATTATTCTGAGCGATTCCAACGCGCCTTTGTTGACAGCGTGTAGGGACGTGATTTATCGCGTCCTGATTTGATACTACTGGCGAGCGACCCCCCACCCATACAATGATTACCGCTCTCTAATGCTATTGTACCACCTATAAGCCGCTTAATTTAGGAAGCGCGGGTAAGGCTTTGATGAAAAAGCTATTGACATTGGCAAAGATGCTATTGTTGACGGCCTGGTTGTAGGCGTCGTGCCAGGTCTGATACTGTGACACGGTGATATTGAGACCGGGAATAACATGGCTTCCGGTTGTCATTGCGTTCTGCACGTCATGTAAAAATCCGCCTATTACCAGTAATATCACAAGACCCGATCAGCCCGCCGAGAACGACATCTGCCAGGCCCAGTAATGGGATAGCGCGCATGACGCCGCGTATCATCGTGCCGATGATATGCAGTATCAGCACTGAGCCAAAAAACACGATAACATACCCGATTAAGGGTGAGACAGGAAGGTTATTGCTGGCCAGGAAAAGTGTAAAGGGCTTGCCAAAGAAGTAGGCTATGCCAAATGCAATGGGGATGCTGAGCAGGTGCAGCAGGCTGAATACTGCGCCATTGCGTATGCCATTAAAGACGAGCAGCGCGATAGTGACGAGAAACAGTAAGTCTATCCAGTCAAAAGGTCCAATCATTGATGAATTCCTCCAGGCAACATGTTTCTATAGGGTAATAACTATACGCATAAGGTGCGCATATTCCTCACTTATCTGAATGCAAGCAAGTGCAAGCTGATGCGCTTATTATACATATGCATAGACGTTATGAGAAGGAGTGTTGTAACACGTTGGAAGTGGAATAGATCACAATCGAACAAATACCAGATAAGTTTGCATTCGCGGGCTAGATTCGTTGCCAGCATCCGATTTTCTGCGTGCAATTTACTGAGAGCAGGATGCGGATGGTGTCAATCATCTAGCCAAATTTCTTTCTCTTGCCTGGACATGGTGCTCTTATCAAGAGCTTCGGCGAATGACTGTTTTTGGGAGTGTTGCTGGCTGCTGCGGGCAGCCTGGGCGGTTTGGCGGCGATTGAGGGTCATGACGGGCTGGCTGGTAAGGAGTATTTTTCCAAACTGCTCAGCGTTGACGTGGAAAAATTGCGCAAGGCGGTTCAACTGGCGTTCACTCAGGCTGGCCACTTCGATGATACCATCCTCAAACTTTTTCCATACATCGATGCCCAGGCGCAGGCCGCGTGCTGCCTGCACCATGCTCAATCCCTGCTGGGCGCGCAATTCGCGCAGGTTGGCGGCTCGGGATACAGTTGCCTGGTCGTTGAAGACGCGCTCCAGAGCCAATTGATAGCCGCGCTGTGTTAGGGGCAAAAGCGCGGCCTCTGAACCTGCCGGGTCGGTAATGTGATAGGCAGCAATGAAATCGATCAGGGCATCCTGGGCGTCGGGGTGATCACGCAGGAGCGCGAACTGGGCCTGCTTGTCGCCGACTTCTTCGGCGGCTAGCCAGGCCATTTTGATCTGTTGCAATTCGTTCGTATTCATAACATATATCCTCTCGCCATCAAACCATTGGTGTTATATAGGCTGTCGCCTGTTCTTTCACCAGGCAATCACGTAAGTAGCTGCGCGCGCGCTCGTAACGCAGGCGGATGGTGCGCTCGGTACGTTTGCATAGGAGCGCGATATCATCCCATTTCATACCTTCGATGGCGCGTAAGACCATGATTTTGCGATCCAGCGGATCAGGTAAAAAGGTCAGGATACGCAGGCTTTCTTCACGCGCGTGCAGGTGTTCATATGGGTCCTGCGGGTCAGCGACATCGGCTGATGGCATTGTGTCGCTGTCTATAGGCACCGGCTGCAATGGCTCCATCAGTGAGCGCGGCACGTGGTGTGGTCGCCCGGTTGGTCGTCCCTCGTCATCGCGCGGGTAACGCAGCCCTTCCTGCCGCAACATACGATTGAATTCATCGACGCACAGGCAGCGCAGGTAGTGAATAAAATTTTGTGTAATAAAAATTTCTTTCGGGTTCATAGCTTCGCGCAGCAGGTGTTCGCCCATATTGGCGATGGCCTCTTCGCGCAGTTCTGGTCGGTGGCGCAAACCCCAGGTATGGCGCTGGAACTCCGGTGCGCTGCGTTCCAGCAGCACTTCGGAGAGCATGCGCGACCCCTCTCGATTTTCGTTGGCCTCGAATGCACGAATTGCTAGCACCAGGTCGATTTCGCTGATCTCATAGCGACCTTCCGGTGTGCGGCGGCGCAATCGTTCTTTGAGGGTGGGGTCTTGTAGATCGATCATTGTTTCCCCCAAAATATAGAGTAGAGCTTAGCTTTTCAGTGGCTCACTGCCTACTTATTCTTTTTTACGACGAGAAAACGGAAATGGTTTGTACCTGTACTTTATCACAAGTCGCGGCAAAGGTGTAGGGACAAGGCTCAAAGATACAATGGTACTTACGGCATGATACCAACGTTGCTTGTGCATATACCAATCGTTCTATAAACTAAGAGCGCGGGAAGCTCCGCAGAGTCAATGCTGTGCGAAAAGAAGACTATTGCTGGGGGAAAAGGCAAAAAAAAGACCGACAACTCTCAGGTTTAGGTATTTCTGGCCGAAGGTAAGATAGAGAGAGAAGTATATGAATCCATCATGCTATCTGGCTGAAGGGAAGGGAATTAGACGTGCTTGAAGTTCTACCAAAAATTGCGAAGATGCAGGCGTCGTATGCGCTGGGCAAACCTCTTGCTCTTCCACTGAATCTCACGATTAGCGTGAGCTATCGCTGTAACTCGCGTTGTAAAACCTGCAATGTCTGGCAGCGTCCAAATGATGATTTCACCATTGAAGAGTACGACAAGACCTTTGCGTCTGTCGGCAGAGATGCCTACTGGTTTACCTTTAGCGGAGGTGAACCGACGCTGCGCAAAGACCTGCCGGAAATGGTCGAGGCCGCTTATCGCCATTGCCGTCCGGGTATTATCAATATTCCTACCAATGGCATCCAGGATAAGATCATCCCGGACCGCATCGAGCGCGTCTTGAAGGCTGCTCCCACCTCTGATGTGATTGTCAACCTTTCATTGGATGGTGTTGGAGTGAAGCATGATATCGTGCGTGGTGTCAAGGGCAATTTCGAGCGTGCCATGCGCACGTATGCCGGTCTGAAGGCTTTGAAGGGGCGCTATAAGAACTTCACGTTGGGTGTGCATACAGTCATCTCGAATTTCAATGTAGACGAGTTTGAGAACATCTACGCATTTGTGCGGGACGAACTGAAGCCAGATTCCTTCATCAGCGAGATTGCGGAGGAGCGCGTGGAACTGGATACCGTTGGGATGGGCATTACGCCGCCTATTCAGAAGTACCAGCCGGTGATCGAGCGCTTGCAAGAGGGCATTCGTAAGGCCGAATTCAACGGCGTTTCGCGCATTACACAGGCATTCCGTGATCGCTACTATGACATTGTGAAGCGCACGCTGGTCGAGAAGCGGCAGATCATTCCCTGCCTGGCGGGTGTGGCGTCCGCGCAGATTGCTCCCAATGGGGATGTGTGGACGTGCTGTATCCGCGCGGAATCGGTTGGCAACCTGGGCGAGCATAACTACGATTTTCGCTCAACCTGGACGACGGTGAAGGCCGACGAACTGCGCAGGAGCATTAAGGCGGGCGAGTGTTATTGCCCATTGGCCAACGCCTCGTACACCAATATGCTCTGCCATGTACCTACGCTGACGAGTGTGGCTATCGATGTGGCGAAAGGTACTGCCGGAGCTGTGATTGAGAGCAAGCGCGGCGGTAAATCCGCGAAGTTGCGCGAACTGCCGGTCATCAACGCGGCTGACGAGGCGCGTATATATAATGGTGGGAATGGGAATGGGAAAGCGGCAACCGTTCTGCCCGTCATCAATATGGCCGTTGACGCGTCTTTATCGAATGGAAACGGACATCATAGCGATGACAACGTGGAGGCAAAGGCGTAGGGTTTGATATGCTGTATGGTCGGGGTGGTAGAAGGCATGCCTTCTACCACCCCGACCATACAGCATGGATGTTTGAATCATCAGACATCCATTTTGCGTAGCTGTGGACTGGTTTCTTGGAGGAAGGTGCGGCGGAGGCGTTCGATTTCTTGCCGCAGTTCGGTCATCTCTTCGAGATGTAATTGTTCGTAGGCCGCCAGGCGTTGCTGCAGGAGCAATAGCTCGTAGGCGATGTTTCCCTGGTCGATATGCAATCGCGGGCGGTTCTCGTTTCTAATAGTGGGCTTTTCCTGGTGATCCGCGTGCTCGGTCTGCTCTACGTGCTGTTCTCGATTATTCATCATTTCTCTCCTGCGATGAAATCCAGTGATATATACAGCATATTATCCTGTATGGCTCTTTTTAGCGCAAATCCCAACCGTATCTTGAAAGTTGCACATTCGTATCAATCATTTGACCAGGTTGCTTGCTTGGTTAGGAAGAATATCCTATAAACATGAAGGAGAGATGAGAGCGTCGTTAAATAGTAATGAAGAGTATGGCCAAACAGAAGAGCAAGGTAATACATGGAAAGCCAAACACAACAGGCGGTGATAAGAGTCCTGGTCGTGGATGACCACGAGGTAGTCCGTAAAGGCCTCTGCACTATGCTGAGCGAACAGGAAGATTTTGAGGTGGTAGGGCAGGCCGCGACTGGAAATGCAGCGGTGATGCTGGCGAAGCAACTGCAGCCAGATATCGTCTTGCTCGACATTTTTCTGGGGAATGCGAATGGACTTGATATCGCGCAGCAATTACTGCGTGCCTGTCCAAACACACGCATTGTGATCGTCACCGGCTTTACGGATGATGGGCATCTTTTCCGCGCTATGCGCCTGGGTGTGCATGGCTATCTTCAGAAGGCGTTACCCATCGATGAGCTATTGGCATCCTTGCGCTCCGTGTATCGGGGCGAGCGGGTGGTTGGTGAACCACATGCGATCACCCAGGTATTGGGCGAATTTGAACGACTTACTAAAGAGCAGGAACGAGTGCGTTCAGGCTTGAGCGATATTGAAATAGAATTGGTGCGGCTCGCGGCGGAGGGTTGCAGCAATAAAGAGATTGCAGCGCGCCAGTTTTGGAGCGAGGTTACGGTCAAACGCAAGATGCAGGATATCTATCGCAAATTGCAGGTGACCGATAGAGCGCAGGCCGTCGCCGAGGCTATGCGTATGGGCCTGATTTGATGCTTGAATGAACCGATAACCCTTATAGGGTATATGTACACAAAGGGGGAAACAACCATGACAGTATGTCCACAGTGCGGAACCGAAAATGATGACGATGTGAAGAATTGCAAAGGGTGCCGGGTGAATATGTACTGGGCCTTCCAGCATTATTCAGAACTTGCTTCGCTGCGTGAATCCAATGAACTCCCGCCGCGACCGCAGTCGGCCTCATTTCTTGTACAGACGAGCAAGAAGATTGATGATGGCCCGACCGCTCCCTGGCTGCGCTCCACAATCAAGAAGTTTGGCTTCAAGGGAGCAGGGAAGAAGGTCTCTACGACAGCAGAATAGGGATATTACACAAATGGCCTGCTGCGCTTGTCAGCAGGCCATTTGTGTGCTTATTTCATCGCACCTGCCAGAGGCGCGTTCTGGCTGGCCTGAGTAACAGCCACTTCATTCATACCACCCGCGTTGAACCACTCAGCCGCGAGTCTGATACCGGTACGCAGGTCTACTTTTGGCTCAAAGCCTAGTTCGCGCCGCGCCTTCTCTATGCTGTGCTTGTTGTCGCTGCCGAACATTAAGGCGCCATGTGTTGTCACGAATGGCTCCTTGGATACTACCATAGTAGATGGGCAGGTAAGGAAGATGCCGCATTGGGCGGATGCCATCTACAGCGTCGGCGATCTCGTTGAACATCTCCAGCTGGGTCAGTGGATGGTCATTGGTGATATTGTAGACGTTGCCAGGGGCGTTCACGTGATAGGCAGCCAGCATGAAGCCCTGTACAATATCGGTGATGTAGCAGAATGGCAGGTGATTATCCCCGCGCCCGATAATCACGCCCTTGCCATCTTTCATCCTTTGGGCCATACGCCCAAAGTTCAGGCGGTCTCCGGGGCCGAAGAAACTACCTGGACGAAGAATGACGGTCTCGACCTTGCTGTTCAGCATGAGGCGTCGCATCAAACGATCACCCTCCGCTTTCGTGACGCTATATGGGTGGGTATCGGGCCGCAAAGCGTCTTTTTCCGTCAAGAAACGCCCAAATCCCAGGCCATAAACACAATGCGAACTGGTATGGACGTAGCGGCGCACACCTGCCATCTGAGCCGCTTTATAGAGATTTTCTGAGCCGGTCACGTTCACCAGCCGGTAATCCGCAATGGGACGCCATACGCCCATCATTGCGGCCAGGTGGAATACCAGCTCGACATCTTTGACGGCGGGTGCCAGCGTGTGCGCGTCGGTGATATCTCCCCGCACGACTTCAACACCTTGCTTTGTCAATTTATCTGCATTTTCTACGGGCAGCACCAGCGCGCGAATATCCTCACCGCGCTGCTGTAATTCTTTAATCAGGTGCCCACCGAGCAAACCGGTGGCGCCTGTGATCAGTACTCGCATCTATCATCCTTCCGTAAGACGACCTGATATGTTTGATAGCTACCAGTTGGTAGAAGGACAAAAAGTGTCCTTTACCCCCAATTATGCAACGAGCAAGGTAGGATTGTTAGGGTCTAATGGCCCTGAAGTACCAGGCTGGAAGGCCGTTATCGACCTATTGAATTATTCACTGAATCAGTGGAAAAATCTACTTCACCCGTTACTATATGTATCTCTCTCAAAATCTATTTTCAATAGCCAATTTTTGCTATATTTCATATTGTTTCATGGTGTTTCAAATTGCATATGGTAATATATGCAATGTTGCCAATGCTTCCCCGTTGTAAGTTTGCAGTAGGTGCTGCTTGCCATATGGAAGCACGTGGGCAATCGCTTGCGGGTGCTGCAAGTTGAACACCAAAGGAAAGGTATTTTGCGAATACACCAACGAGTTTGGAAATTCTTTCAATCACGTAAAGCGTCAAATGTAGTAACAGGTTTTGGGACAGTAGCGCTGCTGGGTGTGACTGTTTTCGGGTATAGCCAGAGTGCGGCGTTGGGGAGGACTCATGCTCAACCATCTTCGCCCTGTTCTCCGTGTACAGCGTATCAGGTGGGAGATACCGGTACGGTCTATCAGGTGTCAGATGACACAGGGATACACCACCAGGCAGCATTACAATGGAAGCCCCGGCACAGCGCAGCGGGGAAAGTAGCAATACATGTCGCTCCGCTGAGAAGTCAACTGGTGCAGAGTGAAGGAGTCCATAACGGACCAACGCAGGGGACGCCGACGACTACTACTTCACCAACACAGGGGACGCCGACGACTACTGCTCCACCAACAGGTACGAC
>VBFM01000239.1:0-2416 GCA_005882595.1 Chloroflexota bacterium | reverse complement strand
ATTTGGCTGGCATGTGTCCGGCAAGCCGGTAGTGGGAGCCATCATTGATCTACAGCCAGGTGTGCAGGGGGCCTCTGGACTGGGACATGTAGCCGTCGTCGAGAAGATTTTAAGTAATGGTCATGTGATAGCGAGCAATATGAGTTGGGGCGCGTATCCTTGGCAAGTCACGAATGTAGAGTTTACTCCTGGTCCTGGAGTGACCTTCATTTTCCGCTAGGCGTGTAGCATTTCTTGTGCGCTGCGGCGAGAGCAAGACACATGAAACGCGCGGTGGTATGTGACGTGAACGAATGAAGCACCCGTAACGAGAAAGCCAGCCATCTCACTGAGATGGCTGGCTTTCTCGTTACGGGTGCTCTCCTATCGTCCTGCCTGAGTGCGCAGCACTAGCAGTCCTTGCCGCGTACCTGACTGCGCAGCAGTAGCGCGAAGCGCGTTGGTACGCTGGATAGAGACCTGCGAAGCAGCGTTGGCAGGGCGGGTAGGTGCCATGTATGAGGTGATGTTCCAGTTATGCTTTGATCGCTTTCTCTAACTGAGTGAACGATGGACCTTTGCCTTTGCGACCGAGGCCGGTAAGCCTGCCAAGCCATAAGAGCATGAAAGCTCCGGTGGTAAGGCCAGCCAGGGCAACTTTCGTGAGGTCGAGTATTGGTTCGACGCGCACGCCGTCTCTAGTCACGACGATGACGGCAACGGGTCGTCCCCGGCTGCCACCACCGGCGCCACTGCCACCCCCGGTCGAGTTGCCTCGTTCATCGACAGGACCTGCGCCAGAGCCCAAACCGAGACCCACAGCGATTTCGGAGCAAGGGATAATGGTTGCTCCCTCACGCTCTACCGGCTGTCCAAAGACGGCGTTTACACTTGCACTGCGCACAAGTTCAGTCATGACTTGCTCTACGGAACCTGTTACAGGGGTCTTTGCGATTTTCTCATCGATCATGTTTGTGTCTCCTTCTTCTCTTCAGAAATGTTGACATACCGAGGGCTACTGCCAATCCGGTCAATACGATGGTGAAAATGGTGCGCGAGGTAGCGTCGTTGATAGGCACCCTGCGCGAAGACTGGCCTTGCTGCACCTCAACGGCTGCCGGTCGATTCCAGTTCAATCCGCCGCCAGGCCAGCGCAACTTCACCACTCTTGCGACAGGGACTATTTGCCCATAACGAGTTGGAATGGGATTCCCCCTGGATGTATTGACCTGCAAAAAGGGTTCTCTTGCTGTTGATCGCATACGCGTATCACTCACTCTAATTTGCCAGAAACGCGCTACGGTAATAGATATCACACTTCCATCTTATCACACACTCCGGTATCATTCTGGCCGTTGGCATCACAAAACGATCACGTGACCAGGGCGGGGGCAAGCCCGGCCCGTACCCTATACGGGTGTTGCGCTTCGTGTAGGGTACGGGCCGGGCTTGCCCCCGCCCTGGTTGGTTGCGCTTCGTGTAGGGTACGGGCTGGGCTTGCCCCCATAAGCGCGAACTTAAGGAGAAGGGATAGGAAAAAAGGGGGAAAAAGGGCGATGACAAAGCGTTTGGTGGTATGGTCAACAAAAATCTACCAACGTCATACCAGGAGAAATGCCATGTCATCTGCACATCATGATACCCCTAACATGTCTGTGACGCAAGAGCAGCCCGGCACGCAGTCGTGGGAGCGAGAAGTGGTACCCCGCTTGCCAAACCAGTTGCACGAGCAAGCCCAGCAGCTGCACGCCTTTGAGCGCTCGCGGCAGATCGGCAGCGCCAGCGATCTACTGCGAGGCGTGCTGGCCTACGTCTACACGGTGCATTCCTTTGCGCATTTGAGCCTGTGGAGTGTGCTGGTCGGGGTGGCTGACATCTCGGCCAACGCGTGGCGCAAGCGCCTGCGACAAGCCGGTCCGTGGTTGACATGGCTGTTGCAAGAGCTGTTGGCCAGCTCCACCGCCGTGGCGCCCTGGCTAGCGCGCAGCGGCCTGCGGCGGGTCTTGCTCATTGATGGCACGCATGTGCCCTGCCCGGGTCCCCATGGCCTGATCTGGCGCGTGCACACTGCCTTTGATCTGTTGACGGGGCGGCTGAGCCAGCTGCGGGTGACCGATAGCCATGTGGCCGAACGCCTGGAACTCTTTGAGTTGCAGCAGGGCGATCTGGTGATCACCGATCGCGCCAATGGCTATCGTGAGCGCATCGCCTTCGTCAGAGAGCGGCTGGCGCATCTCGTGGTACGCTTCTCTGCGGCGACCCTGCCGCTGCACGATGCGCAGGGGCAGCGCATCGATGTGCTCAAGTGGCTCAAAGGCCGCCATGCGCCCGGCGGGCGCATCTGTAGCCTGCCGGTGTGCATCCAGCAGCAGGGCCAGCCGTTGGCGCTGCGCATGATCGCCTTGCGCCTGACGGAGGCGCAGCGCCAACGGGCCCA
>VBFM01000403.1:3142-3719 GCA_005882595.1 Chloroflexota bacterium | reverse complement strand
CCTGCGCTCCGAGCTCAAGCGAATCCGCCGCTTGCACCGCCGTCTTTCCCGCAAGCGCAAAGGCAGCAACAATCGCGTCAAGGCCCGCAAGAAGCTGGCCCGCAAATACGCCCGCGTTGCTCACGTTCGGCGCGACGCGTTACACAAAGCCACCAGCCGTCTCACTCGCGCTCGTCTCTCACCAGCAGAGCGGGCCGAACGTTCGGCCCAGATCGCTTCCACCTTGCCCGAACCGAAAACCAAGGTCAAGCATAGGCGCGGCAAGCGATCCCAGAGCATACAGACGACGGAGACACCCCCTCTGCCACAACAGGTGGCAAGCAAGGTGAAGCAGAAACAGGTCAAGCGCCTCCTCTGGCAAGCCCGCGATGAAGATGCGGCCCTGCGTCCCGCCATAATCGTGCTGGAAGACCTCAACGTGGAGGGGATGAAGCGCAATCGCCAGCTGGCCCTTTCGATCAGCGACGTGGGTCTGGGAGAATTTCGACGGCAGATGACCTACAAGACGGCCTGGCAGGGGGAAACCCAACTCATCGCAGATCGCTGGTTTCCCTCGACGAAGAAATGCTCCGAGTGC
>VBFM01000403.1:0-3137 GCA_005882595.1 Chloroflexota bacterium | reverse complement strand
TGAGCGCATCTATGCGTGCGAAAAACCGGAGTGCGGCCTCATTATCGACAGGGATTTGAATGCTGCGCTCAATCTGGTTGCCCTGGCTCGGCTTTAGAGCCAACCTACCGCCAGTTGGGCGGGAAGGCAAACGCCTGTGGAGAGGGGAGCGCTGGCTGGCCCGTCCTGGACGGACCGGTGAAACTCCCCTCGGCGAAGCAGGAACCGAACATCGTTTCGGACAACGGCTACAGGAAATTTTTCTCTTTGAGCACCGCTTGCAGATCATCAGGCAACGGCGCTTCAAACTCCATCGACTTCCCCGTGATAGGGTGCGTAAACTGCAGTTGGGAGGCGTGCAGGAATTGCCGTTTGAGCGGGACGCGTTTGAAGACGCTGCCCGACCCGTACACCGGGTCCCCAACCACAGGGTGTCCAATGGCTTTCAGGTGCAGGCGTATCTGGTGGGTGCGGCCAGTCTCCAACTGCAGCAACAGCAAAGTGTGGCGGGCGAAGCGTTCTAATACACGGAAATGGGTGCGCGCTTCCCGGCTGCCCACCGCGGTGATAGCCATCTGCTGCCGGTGGCGAGGGTCGCGCCCTATGGGCGCATCGATGCTTCCCTGGTCGAGGGAAACATTGCCCTCGACCAGGGCGATATAGCGTTTGACGATGGCGTGCCGTTTCATCTGCTCCACCAGTGCCGCGTGAGCGCGCGCATGCTTGGCCACGATCATCAGCCCGGAGGTATCCTTATCCAGGCGATGCACGATCCCCGGTCGCGCATCCGCGCCAACGCCTTGCAGGTCCGGCAGGTATGCCAGCAGCGCGTTGACCAGCGTATCATCATGGTGCCCAGGAGCAGGATGCACGACCATCCCCGCCGCTTTATTCACCACCAGTACATCCTCGTCCTCGTAGACGATGTCGAGCGGTAGAAACTGTGGCCGGACCTTGCTCGTTGTAGCTTTAGGAGCAAGTGAAACAAGCTGTATCTCGTCTCCTGTTCTCAGCGTATAACCTGCTTTACTCGCCTGGCCATTCACAAGCACCGCCCCACCGGCAATCGATTGTTGGATACTGGTGCGTGAGATATCGCTCAGCACGCTTGCCAGGTAACGATCAAGGCGCTGACCGGCTTCACCTGATGTAACAGGCAGGACAGTTCTGTCGTCAGGCAGAGATGGTTGCATGCTCATGAGAAAGGGGTACTCCGCTGCTGGTTTTCAAGAGAGTTTCCCTGGCTATCCGCAGGCGCTTTCTGTGTATCTGGCGTCTTGCTCGTGGGATGAGGGCGACGCATGCCGCCAAAGAGAATAGAGACGAAAAGCAGGAAGATGCCTACTGAAATGGCAGCGTCGGCGATGTTGAAGATGGCAAAGTAGAAGCCGATTTGCGGGATGCGGAACGAAATGAAGTCAACGACGTTTCCACCGTTGCGCGCTCTATCGATCAGGTTTCCCACTGCGCCGCCAATAATCATGCCGAAAATGAGTTTCATTGCCAACGGGCCGGAATTGAGCATGCGCAGGTAGAGGTAGGAGATGACGGCGATCGCGGCGACAATCAGTACTACCAGGACGATGCTGTTGGCGAAGAGGCTAAACGCCGCCCCATTATTGCGGATATAGTAGAGAATCAAGTACTGGCCGATCAGATGGATCTGGGGGCCAAATTCTGGGGGGCCCAGGTGTTCAACTACCAGCGCCTTGGTCCATTGATCGAGTACGACCACCAGGATGGCCGTAAGTAGTGCCGATACGTCGTAGATGCGAGCGCGTCTATTTGTCACGTTACTCTCTTCTTTCTTGCTTCGTTTGTAAGCATGTCTATTGTACCTGATCTGGCGACCGTTGAAAAGATGCTTTAAGATATGAATGATTGCAGTAGCGGCCCAACGCTGAGGCAAAAGCATAAGCAGATATACTCCTACGAGGGGAAGAAACGCCTGCAAAACGACGAAGTTTTCCATGTTCACAAACCCTTGCGGTATTTCAAACATCTGCGTATAGAACAGCATAGTGTGTACGCGCTTTTTCTCATCACGCTGGCCGTCGCCTTGCGCGTCGTTCTGATTGCGCAGGGCTGGCCGAATCCCAATAGCGATGAGGGGACCATGGGTCTCATGGCGCTGCATGTAGCCTATCGCGGAGAAATGCCTGTCTTCTTCTACGGGCAGGGCTACATGGGATCGCTGGAGGCCTACCTTGCCGCGCCCCTGTTCCAACTCTTTGGCCCTTCGGCATTTATGCTCCGCCTTGGTCTGCTCTTGCTGTACTTGCTCTTCCTGGTCAATATGTTTCAGCTGACCAGGACGCTCTATACGAAAGGATTTGCGCTCTTCATCCTGTTCTTGCTGAGCTTCGGGTCTGCTCAGTTGCTCTCCCTTCAACTGTCGGCGACGGGAGGCCACCCGGACACGCCTTTCTTTGGCTCGCTCCTGGTACTTTACACGCTCGTGTTGGCCCGCACAGCCGGTGAAAAACCCTTAACACAAGAACGGCTCCGGCGCGTGCTGGCCTACACAGGTTGGGGACTGGTTGCGGGGCTGGCGTTGTGGACCGATCCCCTGCTGATCCCGTATATTGTGATGTCGGGATGGCTCTTGCTGCGTTTTTGCCGCTGCGAACTGCGTCGGCCCGTTATACTCTTCTCGGTGCTCGGCTTCGCTCTGCCCATCGTGCCGGTCATTATCTATAACCTTCGTGTGCCACTCGACCTGAGTACATTTTCTGTTATAGGCAGCGCCATCTGGGTAAATGGAGGCAAGCTTGAAGTTGCCTCGCCGCTGTCCAGGATTCTCGGCACGCTGTTCGTTACGCTCCCGCGTGCCACGGGAGGGAACGTGCTCTGCAACGTTCCGGATGCCTACGCCTGGCCGCTCTTCGCCTCCCAGCATGCCGCTCCCTGCACCGTGGTCAATGGTCTTTGGGGTGGAGGATACTTGTGCTTGATGACCATCGCCGCTGTTGTAGCATGGAGAACCTATCGCGCAATGAAGCAAGCGGCTCAGATTCAGCCATGGACGGGTGTGCAGCGGCGTGAGGCTGTGGATGCCTTTGCCCAATTGATGGTCGTCGGCAGCGTCGTGTTTACTCTCATCGCCTATGCCAATAGTTCACCCGCAGGACTTGACCCCGTCTACGCCAACGGTTCAG
>VBFM01000402.1:5009-10544 GCA_005882595.1 Chloroflexota bacterium | reverse complement strand
GAATGCGATGGGTATTCATCAAGGTAGCGATGAGTTTTTTTTTACGTTGGGCGTTGTTGTGCCTCCAGATCAGGAAGAACTGACAGCAGTAATGGAGGCTGGTTATGTTATAGCTCAGCCTGTTTTTCGATTCGCTGTATCACGTGACACCATGGAAAAGTTCCTGGCTCTTATGGCAGGCCAATATGATCAACAGACAGCGTTAAATAAGCGATTGCACCAGCAAAATTCAGAGGCAAGCAAAAAGGAGGCAAGTAGAAATGAATAGCTTTATTATCGCATCTGGCGCTTATCCGTCGACATCAACATCTGACTATATAATACTTCGGTCTGGAAGCCAAGTGTCCCTACCTTTTGTTCCGGCTCATGATCCATTTTCCTCCTGGAGGAAGTTCATTCAGAAATCAACACAACAAGGGTCAGAAACTGATGTGACGATCATCCCAGCGGCGAAAACTACGACCGAAGGCCCAACTATTCTAAAGCCGACACCTCTGCCTGATGATTACGATGCACAAGTAGATGAATTCCTGCGTTTTATTGATTCTTTGGAGCCCACAGCCGAAGTGATAGACAATATAGTGGCTGAACAGCAATAACCCTCTGCTCAAACAAAAAACGAGGTATTAAGTGGTAGTCGGCATGGATAGTCTGTTTGTAGATACCTCTGGCTGGATTGAAGTATTCGGCAAAAATGAGCCTCGCCACGACGAAGCTTTGGAGATATTTTCTCGTGCTCTAAAAGTGCGCCGTCGAATTATAACGACGAATTATATCATCAGTGAATATTTAGGCACAGATGGCAAACGTTGTCGCCTGAGTCGTGCAGACTTGCTCAGTACAGTTCATCGGATTTCAAATTCTCCTGATATAGAAGTCGTACACATAGGTGTGAAAATTCATGATGTGGCTATTACGCTTCTTCGTAACCGACTAGATAAGGAGTGGAGTCTTGTTGACGCGACAAGTTTTATCGTTATGGAACAACGCGGTATATATGAGGCACTTACCACCGATCATCATTTTGAACAAGCACGGTTTATCAGACTACTGACTAGTACATAATCACATCAACTTCCTGTTGTATTCCTCAACTTGAGTAACGCCCAAAGACACTGATTAATGGAGGAATCAACGCTTTTTGACTCGACATAAAAGTCAGGAGAGCTTTTACTCGACAATATAGGGCTACGCTTTACGCTAGAACTAGTATTTTTGCCTGGCGTCATCTCCGTACCTGTTAAGACACCAGAGTAATTACTATCTACTTCAACCTTTCCTGTGGCGACGCCGCGCCAACAACAATCCGATAGCTGCGCCGATACCAATTCCAATGGCCATCGTTCGCTGCCGTCTCCGCACTCCCTCCATATCGCGCTTTGGTAGCTCGTACAGCCCACCCACTCGATAAGCCTGGTCCAGCAGCTCCACCGGGTGAACCACGTCGATATCCATCCCGCGCTGGCGAGCTCCCAGGCCAATTTGCATCATGCAGCCAGGATTGCCGGTCGCGATGAAATGCGCGCCCGTTGCCGCGATATTGTTCATCTTGCGTTCCAACAGTTGCGATGCCATCTCCTGGTTGGTGATATTGTAGATACCCGCGCTGCCACAACACCAGTCGGACTCCTTCAGAGTAACCAGCGTCAGGCCCGGTATCGCTTTCAATAGCTCGCGCGGCTGTTGCTTCACCTTCTGCCCATGAAAGAGGTGGCAGGCATCGTGATAGGCCACGTTAAACTTCACCTCGCCCATCTCACGATTCAATTCAATGCCTGCCAGGAACTCGCTCACGTCTTTCACTTTGGCGCTGAAAGCCTCAGCACGAGTCGCGTGCAGGGCATCATCGCGCAGAAGATGGCCATATTCCTTCAAATTGGAGCCGCACCCGGCGGAGTTGATGATAATCACATCACAATCGTATGGCTCGAACACATCGATGTTTTGACGCGCCAGTTGTCTGCCTCGTTCCGCTTCACCCGCGTGAACGTGCAAAGCTCCGCAGCACTGCTGCCGTGGAGGAGTAATGACCTCGCAGCCATTGGCGGTCAGCACCCGGATGGTTGCCTCGTTGATATCGCGATACACCTGGTCCATAATGCAGCCGCTCACAAACCCGACACGGAAGCGTTTTTTCCCCAGGGCTGGCGTGATCTCCGGCAAGAGTTGCGGCAACAGATCACCACTTGCAGGAGGCATAAGCTCTTCAGGAGTTTTGAGTTTACCCTGCAATGGCGATGGCAGAGCATTCATGGCGTCAAGCAAACCTGTTCTGCGCGCAAGCGCTTGTAAACCGCTTCTCTGGTAGACTTTGAGTCCAGCAAATACCAGCGATGTCACCAGGCGTGATGGCAGCATCAGGTCAAAGAAGAAACGCCGCAGCAATCGCTCGGTGGGTGATTCGAGATGAGGGGATCTGCCCTCGTCTCTGTGCAGCGGATATTGCTCGCTACCCTCCGGCTCGGGAAGCTCCTGCATATGTCCATCGAACAGGGGAGTTTGCGCTACCTCCATCTGGATCTGTTCGCGCGCTGCCTCGATCAGCTTGCCGAATTGCACGCCGGAGGGGCAGGCGGTTTCACACGCCCGGCAACCCAGGCAGCAGTACATATGCTCCACAAATTCGGGGGAAATCTCCATGCGTCCCTCGGCCACCGCTTGCATCTGGTAAATACGCCCACGCGGGGAATCCATTTCTACGCCCAGCACCGCATAGGTTGGGCATGTCGGAAGGCAGAGAAGCCGCAGTGAATACACTGGCGCATCAAATCGTAGGTATGCGTTTGACGCCGCAGTGGCCCCTCGCTCGGGGGTGAAATTTGCCGCAACTGTACATTTCGTGCATCAAGTGACATGGCTACCTCCCAGTAGAATGGTTAGACTATCTCGAACGTGGTTGAGCAGTGATAACAGTAACTTCCTGGCGATTATGAAACAACTGTTTAGCCTGTACGATAGCAAAATGCCGGCCAAGAATTTGCAGCGCCTCTTTCAAGTTCCTCGACGGGTCAATATCGAGAGTGGCGTGTGGCAGCTTGAGCGAGCTGATCATGAAGCCCTCGGGACGCAGGCAAGCACCCGCCTCTACGAGCAGGCGCGCGGCTTCACGCGCATCCATGCGCATATCATTGGTGATCAGATCGAACTTTTTGTGCCTTTTGAGCGCGTCTGCGAGATACGCCTCGGCATAAATACGATAGTGTTCCAGCCGCGCCTCTTTCTGTAGACGCGGGTCGAGTTTCGCCGGGTCGATGGCCACAACGCGCATGCCCGCCTGCAATAGTAAGCGTGTCCACCCGCCGGGAGCCGCGCCAAGATCGAGCGCCGTGCCTTGCGACGGCAGGGTCACGCCAAACGTCTCCAATGCTTCCAGCAGTTTGAATTCCGCCCGGCTAATTTGTTCAGGTGTCTGCGCGAAGTGCCGCATGCCTCCAGGCCAGTCGCTCAAGTTCTCTCGAGCAAGAGATATGCCCGCGTAGGCCTTCTCGAAACTACAGAGCAGTGAAATCACGATCTGCGGTTTCTTAATCGACTCCACCGCGCCTGTTTCCTCGGCGAAGGCCTGGGCTAGCCGCTGGTTGAGGTACCCCGTGCTATAGGCGCGTTTGGGAGCGCTCGCCGCCTCTCCCTCGTCGGATTGGGCGAAACGTGTTTGCACCGCGAAATGCTGCCCCTTTTCCAGCATGGCGAACGCGGGCAGATCGGCTATAGCTATTGCCAGGGCGCCGATATCCTGTTCGCTATTGCTCAGCGGTACCACCGTCTGGACGGGTGCGAGGTGCCGCGCGAAAATAGGGCGTTGCTCGGCTGCCAGGCCCATCAGCAGGAGAGCATCCGAAGTACTGCATAGGGTAATGCCAGGCGCTAACAGCGCGCGGCTTTTCAGGGTTTTATCGAGGCGCTGTAGTTCGTGCAACGCCGCCTCCAAAAACTCAGGATGCGCTGTGACGATCAATTGGTTGTTCAGGTTCACAATCCTCCCACAAAACGTCCTTTGACAAAGGTTCCCTTTGCATCAAATTGTTGTTTGAGTCTCTGCATTAAATAGAAATCCAAGCCAGGCTCACCCCACACGCTGATGCCCCGTTTTAGCTCTATGGGACAGCGTTCAACTACTAAACTCCCCCGCGCTTCCTGCGCCTGCCGCCGCAGTTCCCCAATGGCCTCTACCAGGCGGGACGTAGCATCGCCTGGCCGCAGTTCAACGTAGAGGATGCCGTTGCCAGCGTGCCCGACAACGGCAGCTTCCAGTCGCTGGCGGCGACAGACGCTGTTGATCGTTTCCAGGTACGAGGCGATCTGCGATACCTGGATCGCCACCTTGCAGGTAACAGTCCCGCGTGTATGTTCGCGTACTACCTGCCAGAATTGAGCCTGCTCTTTACCGGCCAGGTCCTCACCCATCAGCGCGCCTGCTTTGCGTGCAATCAAGCGTGTTTCGTCAAGCTGCCGGTCAATGGATGTGGAACTGCCCTCAAAATCGATGGCCAGGGTGTAGCCATCGGTGGGCAAGTTCAGCCCGAAGAAATCGCTCATATCACTGGCCGCCCCGGCATCGATCAGTTCAATCGCGCTGGGTGTGAGCAGCGATCCGAGGAGCGCCATAACCGTTTGCATGGCATCGTTCACATTGGCATAGGTGAGCAGCAGTGTGCGCTCGCTGGTTGGCAGAGGCTGAAGCTTCAGGTTGGCTTCGACGATGATGCCCAGGGTCCCCAGCGACCCGATATACAGCTTATTCAGGTCGTAGCCCGCCACGTTTTTCACCACTCGTCCGCCGCTGCGTGCAATTTCGCCGCTCGCCTGTACGACGTGCCGCCCGATCACCACGTCACGAGCGGTTCCGTGCCGCAGGCGTTTTGGCCCGCTGGCATTCGAGGCCAGGATGCCGCCCAGCGTGGCCTGTTCCGCGTCGGGTGGATCAAGTGCGACCCACTGCCCCTTTGCAGCCAGTTGTGGTGATACCCGCTTCGACATGACAGGTCAGATCGGGCGCTTCGTGCTCAAGTAGGCGCGTCATAGAATGTGTCTCGATCATCACATCGACCTGCTCGGGGATGCCTCCCAGGTTCAATCGTGAGCCACCTCCACGAGCAAGTACTGTCAAGCCGTGTTGATTCGCTAATGCAACGGCTTGCGCTACCTGCTCCTTATCGCTGGGCGTGGCAACCAGGCGCGGTAATACGCCATCGATAGTGTAATCCCGCAGTGCATCGGGGTCGCTGGTAATCTGCAATGAGGGAAGAAACTGCTGAACGTCGGCTATATATGTCTCAATCTCGGCCATTACACGTTACGAGCCTCCAATTCAGGTGTAGCCAGGCACCGCAAAGGGCGCCGTTCTCTCTATAATTGTTTGATATCGGCGCAGCGTCCCGGCATCGGGAAGAGCTTGCCCGGGTTGAACAACTGCTCAGGATTCCAGGCTTCACGTACCTGCTGCATCACGCGCAGGTCAACCTCGTTAAAGATGAGCGCCATCTCTTCTTGTTTCTCGATACCAACACCGTGCTCTCCCGTAATGGTGCCTCCGGC
>VBFM01000402.1:1824-4992 GCA_005882595.1 Chloroflexota bacterium | reverse complement strand
GCACGCGCTCAACCTCACCCGGTATTTGTGAGTCGAAGAGGATGAGCGGGTGCAGGTTGCCATCACCGGCGTGGAAGACATTGCCCACTCTCAGTCCATAACTCTCACAGATTTCTCCAACGCGCCGCAGCACAAATGGCAGGCGCGTGCGCGGCACAACGCCGTCCTGCACATAAAATTCGGGGCTGATGCGCCCGACCGCGCCAAAAGCATTTTTGCGGCCCGCCCAGAAAAGCTGGCGTTCGGTCTCATTGGCGGCGATTCGCACGGCGCGCGCGTGGTGTTTATTGCACACCCTGACAATCTGCGCTACCTGCTCCTCGACCCCCTCGCGTAAACCCTCAGACTCCATCAGTAGGACGGCGGCAGCATCCATTGGGTAGCCCGCGTGTGTATCGGCCTCAACCGCCTGCAAGATCATCTGATCCATCATCTCAATCGCGGCAGGTATCACGCCTGAGGCGATGATCTCCGAAACGGTGTTGGAGGCATCATCCATCGTGTTAAATACCGCCACCATCGTTTTTACAGCTTCAGCCAGGTGCACAATACGCACGATGATTTTGGTGACAATGCACAGCGTCCCCTCGGAACCAATCAGCAGCCCGGTAAGGTCATAGCCCGGTGTATCGTGTGTCCAGCCCCCCACCTGTACAATGTTGCCCTCCGGCGTCACGATTTCTACGCCCAGCACGTGGTTCGTGGTGACGCCGTAGATCAACGTATGTGGTCCCCCCGCGTTTTCACCCACGTTGCCGCCAATCGTGCAGGAACGCTGGCTGCTGGGGTCGGGCACATAGTAAAAGCCCTGCGGGTTAAGCGCGTTGCTCAGGTGCAAATTGACCAGCCCGGGCTGCACGACCGCGCGCAGGTTGTCGTAATCGACCTCCAGGATGCGGTTCATGCGCGCAAACGCGATCACGATGCCGCCATAAATAGGAATAGCCCCGCCACTCAAGCCCGTACCCGCCCCTCGTGGCACAACCGGCACAGAACGCCGAGCCGCGATTTTGACAATCGCCGCCACCTCTTCAGTCGTAGCAGGTAACACAACCACGTCCGGCGTACTGCGGTCAATGGAGGCATCATACTCGTACATCATCAAGTCGTAGGGAGTATGTAGGACATAACGCGCTCCAATGACATCGCTCAATTCGCGCACTAGCTCCGCTTTTTTCTCCGTTGACATACGCTCATACAAAGTGGAAGTTACGGGTGGTGGAAGTTCTGTGATGCTCATGATGGTGTTCCCCTGGGTTGCTAGTCAAATCGCCGGTACGCCAAAACTGCTCTCTAGTCTGTCGTCCATCTAAAAGAGATAATACCATCTCTTGCGAACAATGGAAAGCTGTTCTGTGTCGTAAATCTGCCAACTGTTCCTTGGGGAGGATATGTTCAGACTGGCCACACGGTAACGAGTTTGTATCTCCTCCGAGATGGTCGATAGACTGAACTTTCAGGACTTAAGAGAGCGCGGGCAGCACAGCCGCTCGCGCTCTCTTGCCATATCTATTGGGCCAGGTATTCAAATGGCACCCTATCCCGGCCTGGGATACGTTTGTTAATCACCTGGCGAAGCGTTTCAATACTGCTTTCACCAATACTGAAAGCAATGATTGACCCAATAATGACGCCACAAACGCCGCCAATCGCTATGCCCTCGAGAAACATGCGGTTACGAAAAAATGTCATCGTCGATCACCTTTTCTGATCAATTATTGCAGGTAGACTACCGTCTTAGCTTCACTCCAGAGGCGTTCCAGGCGGTAGTATTCTCGTTCCTTTGGCCCGAAGATGTGTATGATGACATCGCCAAAGTCCAGAAGTAACCAACCGCTCTCCGCAACTCCCTCTCGATGAAGTGCCCTGGCCCCTTGTTTTCCCAATTCGTCGTCAATAGCATCGGCAATCGCCTGAATCTGACGGGTATTATTGCCACTACAGATCACGAAGTAGTCCGCGATGGTCGTGACCTCGCGGATATCCAACAAGAGAATATCCGATGCCTTTTTGTCATAGGCGATATCCGCTGCGGCTCTCGCCAACTGACCGGGGTCTAGAAGAACTCCTTCCACAAATGCTCCCTATAATAGTACGCTTCAGGCGAGTACAATACTCACCTCTATCGTATCGTAAAACAATATCAGTATGTCCGCATTATAGCACTGTTAATCAAGACTGTTAAGAGGATGCTGCAACAGCCACTCCTCTTTATTAGTATGACGTTCGAGGCTCTCGCTCCTCAAAATTTCTGCGCGTAGCTCGCCGAGCGTTCCCCAGCCTTCCGCCTCCACGTCATATTTATGAATGGTCTCCTCGTTCCGCTGGTGTACCCAAACAAACGTATCCTCGGGCAAATCGCTATATTTCTCAACCACCGCCTGCAGCATCTCGCGCGCGACATCTTCGACAAAGCGTGGGTTGGCGTGCGCCTTATTGACGATATACAGTTCGTCTGGCCGCTTGAGCAGTCCGTAATTCTCAGAACTCATCGCGCTTTCCGCCAGGTCTACCAGGTCGCGTACATCCAAATCCTGGTCGGTGCCGATCATGAGCGTAGCCCGTCCGCGCTGGTTATGCGTAGCCAGCGGTGTGACCGACAGCATGTGCGCAATGACATCGTCGGGGAAGCCCTCTTCCTGCAAGCGCACCTGCGCATAGGCATGCACCATGTCCTGCGCACATGGACAGGCTACCATGCCCTCGACCTCCACGCCCACCATACGCCTGGAACCCTCTTTTGTAGCGACCGCTTCCGCGAGCAACCCGTACACTTCCTGCGTAGGTCGTCCCGAGACCGGCGTCCATTTCTGGAGCGGATAGGCTGTGCGAATATGCGCCTCGGCCCGCAGTGCCTGCTGCTTCTCGACAATCGTTCGAGCAATATGCTCTGCCAGCAGCTCAATCTTCGGCCAGGACTTCTGACCCATCTCCTCCATCACTTCGTCCAGCGCATCGCTGAAACGCGACATATGCACGCCAGCCTGGGATGCGCCCAGATTTGCATACAGGTCAAACGTGGCATTGAACCACTGTTGATGCCCCTCGTCTCCAATCAGGATAGCCTTCGTTATGCCCACCACTCCTGCACGTCCCAGGCGCACATGTACGGCAGGTTTCCCACTCTGGATATCGCGATCAAGCGAGATACGCAGCGTTGGCGCGAGC
>VBFM01000402.1:0-1805 GCA_005882595.1 Chloroflexota bacterium | reverse complement strand
TCCGCTTACAGGCTCGACGCTTTCCGGCGCGATCTCCGCCAGTGGAACCAGCACAAACGCGCGTTCCGCCATGCGTGGATGCGGTATCGTCAGGTTATCCTGCTCTATATGCAGGTCATCATACAAAAGAATATCGATATCGATGGGTCTCGGCCCATAACGAAACGAGGGCTGTCTGCCCAGTTTCGCCTCAATCTGTTTCACATAATCCAGCAGCGCTTCAGGATCGAGCGCAGTCTGACCCTTCAGCACAATATTCAAAAAGCGTGGCTGGTCGGCAAACCCCACCGGCTCCGTATCATAGACCGACGAGACGCTGGTAATCTCGAACACCTCGCGCAGGCGCTGCAAAGCGGCAGCCAGGTTCCCGCGCCGATCCCCTAAATTAGAACCCAGGCCAAGGTACACTGTATGGGTAGCAACAGGCGTTTTCCCATTCAAAGCAGCCTGCTGCGTAAATGTTGTATCAATGTTCATGAAGATATATATTCCTCTCTGTCCGTATTATCATCGTCCCCACTTTATGAGAACATGGATCATGGCTATTTTCATCCCTATAGATAATACGTACAGTAAGTTACACGTTGGAGATATGCCTGGGGATGAGTGAGTGAAGGAAAGGGAGCATGCAGTGAAAAGTCTTCTACTGCATGCTCCCTGGTGTTGTCAACTTACGCGGGTGGTGCGTCTGCGCCTGCGGCGTTGCGTCTCGGCTTTACGCTTGCGGCGAGCCTGCGGGGTCTCGTAGTGTCGACGACGACGAGCCTCGGACAGGATGCCATCTTGTTGAACCTTGCGGTTGAAACGTTTGAGGGCAATCTCAAACGAATCACCTGGATTCACTTTGATCTGGCTCATAGGGACTACCAGCGAGATCGACGGCCACTATTGCGACCCGAGTTTGACGACTGCGATTGGAAGCAATCGCTGCAATACACAGGTCGATCCTCGCGTGGCTGGAAAGGTACCTGCGCTTCATTGCCACAGCTAGCGCAGATTGCTGTGTACATCTGGCGGGGCGCGCGGTCGCTATAACCACCACCGCGTCCACCACTACTATATCCACCGCCAGACTGCTTACGCGCAGCGCGGCACGATGGACAGCGACTCGGAGAATTTGTCAATCCCCGGCTCGCATAAAATTCCTGCTCACCAACCGTAAAGGTAAATTCTGCATTACAGTCGCGACAATACAAGGTTTGGTCGGCCATTGCCATGTTTCTTACTCAATTCCTGGGTGTTACACCCACTAAAATTCCGTGTATCGCGCGGCTTACAATAGACATTCTACTCCTAGCAACTATGCACTTTACAACGTTCACTAATTATAACACACAATTTAGGAAATGTATTCCTTTTGGCATCTGAATATCTAAAAGTAACCCTTTTTGGCCTTCACTTCGCAAACACCCACACATTGCTAAACACCGCCTCGGTCCCCCCCGAACTATCCCCACCCACCAGAAACCCAATCATCCCCGAAGCATATGCCGAATCCGAAAACGTCGTCACAATCAGCTGCTTATTCATATAGAACCGGAACTGCGACCCGGCAGCCACAACCAAAAAAGTATTGGTGGCACCATAGCCGCTTTGAATGGCGCTAGACGGTGTCCAGTCGATCAGCGTGAGCCAGTTGAGCGGATCGTTGCCGATGGCGCGTATAAAGCGATACTCACCCCGGCTGTTGATCTCCAGCACATAAAACTCGCGCTCGGCGGGATTGAGACGGAAGACCAGGCCGTAGATATCTCCATGCAGTAATTGCGCTTGCGCGGTAATCACCATATTGGCGTACTGCTGCT
>VBFM01000238.1:20907-27006 GCA_005882595.1 Chloroflexota bacterium | reverse complement strand
CCGAACTGGGCGGTCTCGATCTCGCCGGGCTGGAGGTCAAAGGGGGAGGAAGCCTGATGCGCCTGGAGCTTCCCGCGCCCTCTGCTGTGGTTCCCATACGGATCAGTGGGGGAGCGTCAGTGGTCAACATTCGGCGCCCTGCAGGCACCGCTGCACGCGTCCACATTCAGGGCTGGGCCTATAAATTTGTCTTCGACGATCAAACCTTCGATTACCTGGGCAAAAACGTGTGGTTGCAAAGCTCTGGCTTTGAGCCAACTGCCCCGTATTACGACATCGAAGTCTTAAGCTCCGCCAGCATGGTCACCATCACTACCGGTTGACGAGAGACAGAGGAGATGCCCATTAGGGCTGAGCAGCTTGCTCATCTTTCTCCTATGGACTGGGAGCACATCAACCTGACAGGAGATTATGTTTGGGATCTCACGGTGAAAAGCCCCCACGCTTAAACCATCTTCATTTTTTGTACGTGTTAATAGCAAGGGCGCGTGGTGTAGTAGAGATTAGCTCATCCACAACATCTCATGTACATCATCCCTCTTGTAGCGCGTAGGGTAGCACAGGGAAGTGTTCTAGCAAAGGGAGGAAACACCATTTATGAGCGCGATTGGTTTGATCGGATCGCTTAACCGCGAACAACGCAACACCTTTATGGCCAGCTTCCTGGGTTGGACGCTGGATGCCTTCGACTTCTTCCTCGTAACCTTCGTCACGCTTCGTATAGCCAATGATTTTAGAGTGGCTTTACCGGCAATCGCATTCACCATCACACTCACATTGATGTTGCGACCTGTTGGGGCGCTTTTGTTTGGTATCCTGGCGGACCGCTTCGGGCGGCGTACTCCGCTCATGGTCGACATCATCTGTTATTCTATAATAGAGCTGCTCACCGCTTTCTCACCGAACTATACCATCTTTCTGCTGCTGCGTGGGCTTTTCGGCGTCGCCATGGGTGGCGAGTGGGGTCTCGGCTCATCGCTGGCGATGGAGTCATTACCGACTGAGTCGAGAGGGCTCTTCTCTGGCATTCTCCAGCAGGGCTACGCTTGCGGCTATCTACTTGCTGCAATTGCCTACTTCATCGTCTTTACCTTCTTCCCTTACTTTGGATGGCGTGCCCTGTTTATCATAGGCGTGCTGCCAGCGCTGCTCGTCGTGTATATCCGCTTCGGAGTGCCTGAGTCACCGGTATGGGAGCATCAGCAGGTATTACATAGGGAGAGAGGAACCAGTGTATGGCAGGGCATGGGGAATGTTATCAAAAGACACTGGCTGCTCTTTGTCTATTTGATAATCCTTATGACGGCCTTCAATAGCCTGTCTCATGGGACACAGGATAACCTGCCCACATTCCTGCAGGCGCAGTTGAAGCTCGGAGTCTCCGCGACGTCCATCATTACCATCGTTGCCAATATCGGCGCGATTATTGGCGGCACATTGTTCGGCTACTACTCACAGTACTGGGGTCGCCGGCGCGCCATCATTGTTGCGTCTGTTCTGGGTATCATCATGATTCCCCTGTGGGTAGGTTTCATTAGAATTCCTGGTTTGAGTCTGCTCACCTCGATAGCTGTTGGCGCATTTTTGCTGCAATTTATGGTACAGGGAGCGTGGGGTATTATTCCGGTACACCTGAACGAACTCTCCCCCACCGATGTACGCGGAACATTCCCAGGTTTTGCTTATCAGCTTGGCAACCTCTTTGCGGCGTTCATTGTGTTCCTTGAAGCGCTTCTGGCGCAGAGTCTTGGAACCGTCAAAACGCCAAATTATGCAGCCGCCCTGGCAATCTTCTCGATCGGCGCTTTCATCGCTGTAATCCTCTTTACAGCAATTGGTCGGGAGGCCAGAGGCATCGAGTTTATCGAGGCGGAAGAGCAAGAACCCGTAGTTGACGAGGTGGCTCCTCCCAGGAGGGCTGTTAGCTAACATCTTACAGAAGCCGGGGCATCCATAGTATGCCCCGGCTTCCTTCTAGCGCCTCAGTTCAGTGACCGATAGGTAGCTCCTGCGCCACAGCCCAACAACATGCATGAGGCCAGGAGAAACGAGGGTGTCAGCGCGAAGATAGCTACATGGTTCCCGTATCACTTCGCTCTGGAAAATCAACGAAGCGCAGGCCTGTAATATTGTTGTGGTTGGGCGAGGTCAGTTCAACGTATCCTTCTACCACGTACTCAGCAAAGGGACCGGGAGGGACAGTCGGCTCAAGCACACGCCACGAACGTTCTCCCGGTTGGTCTGAAGGTTTGCTCATGACCCGCACGCCCATTTTATTCATCACTTCAATGTTGCGCTGCGCCAATATCCGGGATGGCAGGTAGGCGTATAACTGCGAGTCTATCTCTTTCAGTTGCCGCTCAATCTGGCTGGGATGATGTCCGTATTGCGCGCATGCAAGCTGTACCTCGCTGATGAGCTTCTCTTCTGGCAAAGAGAAAATGCCGTCTAACGCCTGCATAAGATTCATGCCGCGATTGAGCAAGACGCCGCGCCCATCGATGAGCCGCCGGGCAAGGCCATCGTCTTTGTGACTCTTCAGGGCCTCCGAAATCTGGCGCGTGAGATCTGCAAATGGCAGCATATCCAGTTTGCGATTCAGGAAATCGACGACGTCAGCGGTCTCTCCCTCCTGCCAGCGCAGCAGGAGTTCCAGGCAATATCGACCTTCATACCGCTCGATGTTTCTGTAGATGCTGAGCAGGCGATCTTTGCATTCACACACCCACAGGGAATGAAGATAGCGCACCGCATTGACCAGTGGAAATTTGTTGAAACGCTGTTGCCCATGCACAAGCTGCACAAAATGAAAACACGCTTCAAATTCCGGTTGTAGGCGTTCAAAAGTCGCCAGTTTCTCATTCACGAGTTCTTGTATTGCCGAGGGGGTTGCCATTGTTCTCTCCTCTATCGTGCGTCATGAAAGTTATCTAAGCCAGGCATGTTTGTCTACATACAATACGAATTGCCACGTAGAAGAGATACGCCCGTTTTTTCCCGCGACCATCTTATTTCTCACCATCTAGAGGCGTCCGCGCCATAAAATCCACGATATGCTGCGCGATCTCTTCTCCCTTATCTTCCTGGAGAAAATACCCAGCACCGGAGATTACGATTTCCGACTGATCAGTGTACCGCCTCTACAGTTGAAATGACGGTGTTCGCGACTGCATCGCGGAAGTGCGGCATCACTTCCTTCGCCATGAGTTCCTGGTTTCTCAGGACCAGGTAATCGGGAATTTCGCCAACCTGCCCGCCTGTGACCAGCATACTGGCATGGAGGATATCGGTATAGTATGAGAGCTTCTCGATCACGGTGTCGACGCTGCCAGCGATGATCACGCCGGTATCCACCAGCTCTTTGAACATGCGCTTCTGGCCGAACCCACCGCCCTGGAGCGCTGCTTTGAGGCTGCGCTCGCTCATGTAGCCAGGGGGAACGAAGAATTCAGGGCGCACCTTCAGCGCTTTATCGAAGAGCCACATGATGTATTTCTCGCCATCTTTCATAGCGATGTCGTCATTTTCCGCGACCATGATGGGGACACAGAAGGCCAGTTGATCGGGCTGCGCCTCGTAGCCGTATTTCTCCTCGGCCACGCGGCGATACATATCATAGGCGCGCTGGCGTTGCTCCATCGGCATGAAGACGGTCATGTAGGGGTATTTGTGCTTCGCGGCAAAATCGATGGTCTCCATACTGGCGGTGCCTGGCAACCAGATGGGCGGGTGCGGCTGCTGGATGGGACGCGGCCAGATGTTCACATAGCGATAATTGTAATGCTCCCCCTCGAAGGCGAAGGGGCCGGGGCGGGTCCAGGCCTGGATAATCAGGTCGTGCGCCTCATCCATGCGCTCGCGGCTGAGGGTTGGATTGACGTTGTAGCTGAAGTACTCCATGCCGGTGCCGCGCACAAAGCCCGAGATGATGCGGCCGCCGCTGATAACATCGAGCATAGCGATCTCCTCCGCCACGCGTATGGGGTCATCGTGCAATGGCAGCGCGTTGCCCACGATGCCGATCTTTGCGCGTTTCACACGCTGGGTCAGCACCGCCGCCATGATATTGGGCGAGGGCATGGTGCCATAGGCGTTCTGGTGATGCTCGTTCACGATCACGCTGTCCCAACCGAGCTTGTCGGCGCGTTCGATCTCATCGAAGTAGCGATTGTAGAGCGCGTGACCTTTGATGGGATCGTAGAACCTGTTGGGCAGCGTCACCCACGCGGAGTCATAGTTTTCGTCATAGTCAGGCGGCAGGTGGGGCCAGGGCATCAGGTGGAAGTAGTGAAATGTCAGTTTGTTCATGGATTCTCTCCTGATCTACGTAATCGATGGTCTGCCGGCTAGCGGGCATAGACGCACGTCGTTATTTCTGCAAAAATTCGCGGATCGCGTTGCTCCACTCTTCTGGTTTCTCGAACATGGGCATGTGACCTGTGCCCTCCAATATCACTAACTCGGAACCGGGGATGAGCCCGTGGAAGGCATCGCCATAGGCAGAGGGAACAAGCCGATCGTTTTTGCCCCAGACAATCAATGTGGGACTGGTAATGCGCTCCAGGCGGCGCTCCAATTTGGGATCATACGTGGGGTTCCAGGCGAGAGATGCCAGGGTAGTCAGCTGGCGATATTGCGAGATCATGAAATCCGCGTTGAATTCACCGGGTATTAAGGGGGCAGCCGCCGAGAAATCATCAAAACACGCCATTAAAATCTCTTGTGCATTCATGGCGAAGAGATTGGCGATGGGCTGTCCCTTCACGCGAATACCGACTGAATTCGAAAGGACCAGTTTGCCGGTGCGTTCTGGATACCAGACGGCGAGTTCCGCCGCCATCCAACCTCCGAGCGAATGTCCTACAATGAATGGCTTATCAAGCCCCAGGGTATCCAGCAGATCGCGAAGATACAGGATGTAATCGCTCATGTCACGCATCCAGTTGGGCCGCTCGGTTAGCCCGAAGCCCGGCGTGTCCGGCGCGAAGACGTGAAATTGTTGCGCTAACGTCGTGTGAAATGCCAGCCACAGGTTACCGAGATTGGTGCCATGCAGGTAGAGTAAGGGAGGCGCGCCAGGCGACCCGGCCTCAAACATGTGAGTCGCGATGCCGCGCACATCTACCGTGCGTTCGGTCTTTTCAAGTGAAGTTGCAACGCTGGAAGCTTCGTCGAATGTCATAGTGCATCCTTCTTGGAAAATAGCGGGGGACAACAAACAGTACATCATCAAGAACAGGACGGTTGACTCTCCTGGCGATTGCCGAATCTGAAAAAAAGTATACCACATTGCTGAGTACACTCAGGCAGTGTAAAAGTCGAGTTAAATTCTGTAAAAGGGTAAGATCACGATATCATCACACTCGCTTCATCACCTTTTACATAGCCCCGGAGTGTACTGACGCGCTATAGACGCTCAGCAGTGAGGATGATACAATACGTGTGGGTCTATTCCCTGACCATTTTCCATAGTTCCCTGTATTTGCACGTTGCTGATTCTAGATGGAGGGAGGTGCGGCGTAGCTGTCTCCTCATAGCGGTCTACGTCCTGAACAAGCATGGATTACGGGTTCACTACAGTATCCTGCGTATTATTGCCTCTTGAAATAGGCAGGGATAAACAACTGCTGCGCAGCACATTAGAACCCCTGAATCTGGGCAAGTGGCTAGATTTGGGGCCACGCGGCCTGCGCCTCATTCCCCACGATCCTGCTTTTCCGCCAACTTATTTTAATCCCGACGGTTCGGTTGACCTGGTTAACAAAAACCTGTACCTCGATGACGTGATGACCCACATGGAGCGCATCGCTGCCGCGTTGGGATGCGAGCTTGAGTGGGATTTTTAGAACCTGGAGGCATATTTACATGAGTGACCGGAAGTTCTTCAACGAAGCAATGGAAACGCTGTCCAAGGACAAACTGAAAGCTTTGCAATTGGAGCGTCTCCAGATCATTGTCAATCGCGCGTATGCACAGAATCAATTTTATCGTAATCTGTACGATGAAGCCGGTGTGAAACCCTCGGATATCAAAGCGTTAGAGGACATTCAGAAGTTGCCGTTCCTCGAAAAGAAAACCGTGCGCGAAGCCTATCCCTAT
>VBFM01000238.1:7883-20860 GCA_005882595.1 Chloroflexota bacterium | reverse complement strand
AGTGGTACCACCGGCAAAAGCGTGCCGGTCTTCGCGACCAAGAAGGACATCGATTACTGGGCGGATCTCAATGCGCGCGAACTGTGGATGACCGGCATGCGCCCCGGCGATATTCTCATGAACTGCTACGGCTATGGTCTGGCAACCGGCGGCTTCGGTTTCCACTACGGGGCGATGGCAATGGACGCGATGGCCATTCCAATGGGTTCCGATGCTCGCCAGTATGATCGCATGATCGACTTCATCGTTGATTTTGGTGTGACCGCTATGTGTAGGACGCCCTCCGTCGGCCTTTATGTTGGTGGCAAGGCGCGTGAGCGCGGCGTCGATTTCAGAGAGACGAAGTTGAAGATCGGCCTGTTCGGCGCGGAACCCTGGCCCTGGGAAACGCGTATGAAGCTCGAAGAACTCTTCAACATCACAGCATACGACGAATTCGGTATGACGGAGTTCCTCGGCCCGGGCATGACCTGTGAATGCGAAACCCGCGATGGCATGCACGCCTGGGCGGATGCCTTCCTGGTCGAGTGCATCAACCCCGACACAGGTGAGTGGGTCGAAGAGGGGAAGGATGGTGAATTGGTCTGGACATGGCTTACCGCCGATGGCACGGCCATGATCCGCTATCGCAGCCGCGACCTCTCGCGCCTGTGGTGGGAGGAGCGCTGCGCCTGTGGCCGCACGCATCCCAAGATCGCCGCCATCAAGGGACGCAGCGACGATGCCGTCTCGATTCGCGGCCTGATCGTCTTCCCCAGCCAGGTCGAGGCAGCGCTGGTGAAGTTCCCTGAAACCGGCGCGAATTTCCGCATCATCGTTGACAGGCGCAATGACCTCGATACCTTTGACCTCAAAGTCGAAGTGAAGGATGCGTCAGTCTTGAGCGATTCCGCACGCAACCAGGCCCTGAGCCGCGAAATGGCCGAGGCCGTCAAGACCGTGACGGGCAACTCGCCCAAGGTAGAGCTGGTTCCCGCCGATAGCCTGCCGCGCGCCAGTGGTGGTGAGTCAAAGACCGCCAGCGCCCGCGTTGAGGACCGGCGCAAGAAGTAGCGCTGCATTTGCTGATCGGCACATCAAATCAATGAATGCGCGGCCACAGTGATTCACATAATTCACTGTGGCCGCGCTCTGGTTTATAATACTTTCATAAGACTCGCCTGGATTGTACCTTAAGGAAGGAGAAGGAAATCATGCCCCAGCTTCATCTATCGCCGGAGAAACTGCTCACCACGACGCGCTCAGTCCGCAAACGCCTGGACTTCTCGCGTCCGGTGGAATTGGAGGTGATACGGGAATGCCTGGAGCTAGCGGTGCAGGCGCCAACAGGAGCCAATAGCCAGGGCTGGCATTTTCTGGTCGTGACCGACCAGGAGCAGCGCAAGGCGCTGGGGGCCATCTACCGCAAGGGATACATGTACTACCGTCAAAAGACGGCTTCGGCTCACCCACTCTATGAGGGCCGTACGCTCCCTCCTGAACATGCCGCAACCCTCAAGCAGGTGAGAAACTCTTCGGAGTACCTGGCTGATCATATGCACGAGGCACCTGTTTTACTCGTGCCTTGCATCTGGGGCCGTGCCCAGGATGAGTCAACCGCCGAGCAAGCCGGTGTCTGGGGATCGATTTTGCCTGCTGTATGGAGTTTTATGCTGGCCGCTCGTCTGCATGGGTTAGGAACAGCCTGGACATCGGTGCATCTCTACTACGAACAAGAGGCAGCACAGGTGCTTGGTATTCCCTATGAGCAGGTGATGCAGGCGGCGCTCATCCCTGTAGCCTATACGCTGGGCACGGACTTCAAGCCGGCTCCTCGCATACCCCTGGAGTCGGTGCTACACTGGGACAGGTGGTGAAGCAGGAGAGCCGGGCATAAAAGTGTTAAGAGAGACTTACAGTGGCGTTACTCTTCCAGCGACTGAAATCAGTGTCCTAAAAGAACTGGAGGGACTGCTTCAGGAGAGTGGTTATCTAAAAGCAGGAGCATCCATTCCCGTCGTGTTAAAGGAGAAGACTGCGGGCAACATCGGTTTTTATGCCGAAAATGCTACAGTCATGGCTTTATCTCTTCGATACTGCGCACTGACTTCACTCCCCTCGTCACTCGGCACGTTAATCAGCCTTCAACACCTGGATGTGACTGGAAATAGGCTGCCTTCTCTCCCGGAGTCGCTTGGCAACCTGCTTCAATTGAGAAAATTGTATCTGGATGAGAACGAGCTGACATCTCTGCCCGAGTCGCTTGGCAACCTGCTTCAGCTTGAAGAAGTGCATGGAGATAAGAACCGGTTAACGGCTCTTCCCGCGTGTATTGGTCAGCTAACGAGCCTCGAGACGTTGAACGTATACGGCAATTCATTGGCAGCTCTCCCTGAGAGTCTCAGCCGATTGACACGTCTCAAAGCAATAAGTGTAGGCGGAAATCGGTTGACGGCCCTCCCCGAGCCGTTTTGGCAGTTGACGAACCTCCAAACGTTAAACCTGGGGCAAAACCGGTTGAATTCGCTCTCGGAGAGCGTTGGCAATCTGACCCGGCTACATACGCTCGATTTGGGTCATAATGAACTTACCGCTCTTCCTGAGTCGCTTGGCGAGCTGAGAAACCTGACATATTTTCTCTATCTCAGTAATAACCACTTGACGGCCCTGCCCAGGTCACTTGCAAACCTGAGCAATCTCAGGTACCTCAATATCACTGATAATTCCTTGACGGCTCTGCCCGATTGGATTGGGAAACTGAGCGAACTACAAGAGCTGAGACTCTACAATAATCGCTTGACGACTCTTCCCGATGCGCTTGGCAACCTGGCGCGCCTGAAAGAATTGCATGTAATGAACAATCAGCTGGTTGCCCTCCCCGAGTCGCTTGGCGACCTGGTAAGTCTCAAAGAGTTACGTTTGCAGAATAACGGTTTGGCGGCTCTCCCTGAGTCGATTGGCAAGCTTATACGCCTCGCTACCCTCGATTTGAGAAATAATTGCTTGACTTCTCTCCCCGAGTCGCTGGGCAACCTGAGAAATCTTGTGTATCTCGATTTGAGAGCAAACAGGCTGGTTTCTCTGCCGGCAAGTATTGGAGACCTTCCGCAACTTGAAAAATTAGATGTGCGCTGGAACAAGTTATCTTCTCTCCCGGAGTGGTTGCAGCGACTTGAACAGCGTGGATGTACCGTTTACAGATAATGCGGTAGAGCACACCACGAGTCAGCCGGTCCTCATCTGACAATACGACCACGTGGAATTGGCGCTCCCTGCGGCCATTCCACGTGGTCGGCTGATTGCCCACCATGAGTGATTAATGCGTCGCTCCCTGCATTACAAGGATGATACTTACCGCCCCAATCCCATTGTTGAGCATATGTAAAATCATACCTGGCCAGATGGAACCAGTGCGCCAGCGAAGAAACGCAAGCGCAATTCCAATAATGAACAGGACAGCGAACGAGCCTGGATCGGCATGCGCAACCGCGAAGAGCAGCGAACTCAGCACGATAGCCCAGCCAACAGGCATAGCCCGGCGTAAACCGGGGAAGACAAATCCGCGAAAAAACACTTCCTCACAGAATGGGGCAATGAAAACGGCTGCGAAAAGCGTCGCGTAGATGGTGAGCGGAGCCTGCTTGCTGCGTTCAAGGAGCACCTGGTCATTTGTTTGGAGATTGAGATGGAACGTGGTAATCACATAGGAATAGAGTAAGTTTACGGCAAAAATTCCCACCATCAGCCCTATTATCAAGAAGGCGGTACGGCGCACTGGAAATGCGCGGAATCCTAGTGCATTCAATATCAGCCGGCCGCGCCGCTTCACTGCACGGAACGCAGCATTGGCGAAGTAGAATGGAGCGATCAAAAATGCTCCTTCGATAATAGCCGAGAAGATGAGGGTGATAATTGCCCCGATCAGGTCTACTCGAAAGGGCAGCGGCGCGTTGTTGGTGGAGGCAGGCTTGATACTATTCAGTATGAGCGCCAGCACAATCCAGGGAACCATGGTGAATAAAACGCCAAGCAGCGTTTGGCGTATCGTCCAGGGAGCCTCATCTTTTGCTAGTTGTTGGAAGCCATTTTTCTGATCGGAAGTTGGTTCGACCAAAGCACTCTCCCCCGTATTTTAGTAATCAGTAATAGATACTTCATTGATATCTTATCACAGGTGGGGTACCTTACCATCTCGTGGTGGATTTGCTCTTTCCTTATCAATGTCTTTACGCCTTCGGAACGTGAAGAAGCTCGCAGAAAATCGTAGGCCGGGACAGGGGCGATTCGAGAGGTTTTGTGTTATACTACGTAAAACGTTATTGAAACGAACGAGAAATGCCTATCAGGAAGGACGAATTTTTGGCAGGGACCATCGAAACCAATCCATCTGAAAATTCCAATTGGCGCAAACATAGAAATGCCTGCCCGTTTTATCGGGAACGCTGGTTCCCTTGTAATGACGTGTCGGCGGGTGAGCCAATGTATCAAGTGTTTTGTATGAAAGGAACTCCACCCATTACATTGGAGGAACAGGACCGTTGTTTACGTAGCAAAACATGTTGTTGGCGTCTGACGAACAAAAAGAAAGCAGCAACTGAGAGCGCTACCCCGGAAGAAGCTCCTTCACCAACCCATTGATGTGAAAAGACAAGTTTAGCTGTCGTGCCGCCCGCCCCCCATCAACGCCTTATTCCAAGGTCACTGAAAACAATTCCTGGCTTGTTCATGCTGCAATGAAGCCAGGGATGGTTTCAGTATAAACCTTAATAGGCCGCTACCAGCTCAGAAAGTTGCCGGCAGGCCTTTTTCATCTCGATGCGAATGCGGCCAGCATTGCCACCGGATGTAGTAGTGACGACAAGAATAAGCTCACCAGCCTCCGCGAATTGAATCGAGCCTTTGTCTGTTTCAATGAGGACGCGCTGCGTTTCCCCATGAGCCGTTTGCGAGGTGTAACTCGCAATGGAGCCAAAGACGGCTGCTGACATAGCGCCCAACATCTCCTCATCATCACCCGGCAGCGCTCCAGAAACGATCAGACCATCCTTGCCAATAATTAATGCGCCCGTGATCTCATCCAGGTCGGTCAACCGCTGTAGAATTGTATCCACATTTGACTCCTTCTGCTACTAATGACTCAGGCCTTTTGCTTTCTTTGCTATCGTCAGGGCCTTGTTGTAAGCCTCCATCGCCTGTAAGTACTCACCCTGGCGCATATACGCATCACCAAGCACTCGATAGCCCGCGGTGTACTTAGGAGCAAGTCTGAGCAGCGCGCGCACGTTACTGATGAGGTCACCAAGCAACTCAGGCGCATTGCGGATCAGTATGCGATATTCCTGCATCGCCTCGTCATAGGCGCCCGCCAATTGGTATTGATAGCCCTTCAACAAGCGTTCTTTGTTGCTCATAGCGCTCTCTGCCGCTTTGCCAGCTGTCAAGCGGTCAGCAGAGCGACCTCTATCCGCGGAATAGGGATGATCTGTCTTTATTGCCGGTGTGTGCATAGGTTGCAGCCGCACAGCAGGGCGCTTCATGGTCGTTTCCAACTCATTTTCGAGGAAAGCATCCGCGCGGTACGCAGGCATCAGCGTGCCTTCCTGCCTGGCAGCCGCGTTGCTGGCTGGCTCGATAAGGTTCGTTGCCAGAATCGGCTCTTCCTGCGGAACTGGTGTAGCTACAGGTTCATTGGCAGGATAAGCAGGCCATTCCGGTGTAGGCGCCAGGTCTGGTGCGTCTAGTGGAATTGTTGGACTGCTCGGCAATGGCTGAGCTTGCTCATGCGCCAGCTCGCCGACCGGTGCTTCGGGCTGGGATAATTTAGATGGCTCGGCAACAGGTAGTACCGGCTGAATGATCTCTGACGGATTGGCAATCGGCGGGCTGCTGGATGGCTTTGGTGCTGGAGTAAGGCTCGCTTCTTGCGCGATGGTCGAGAGTGAGCCGGGTTGCAGTGGAACGAACCCTTGCGAAAGCAGGCTCTTTTCCAGGGTTTCCAGCGTTGCCAGTTGTTGCCTGTCCGCTTCTGACATTGTCTGGTCAATTTGCTCTTCCCATGAGCTGTAGCGGGAAGGCTCAGGCTCATGTGCCGCCGGTGCCGGTTGAAGCTGACCGGTCCACGAGTCATAAGTGGGTTTTGGTGCCTGCGCAGGCTGCTGCAAGTCGCTCCAGGCGCTGAAAGTTGATGGCTGTCGTTGTTCAGCATCTGAAGCTGCTTCGATAGACTCCGCTCCAAGTGATTTCAACCATTCCGGCCAGCCCATATCTTCATCTTTGTCATCGGGTGCAAAGATAAAAGGTGAGATGGCCTCGGCTTGTTCTGGTGATGCGGGAACAGTACGAAACTCATCTTCCCATGATTGCCTGGGGGCTGGATCAGGCTCATCCTGGCGTTGAGATGCGCTTTCCTTTGGCTGCTCAGGAGAAGCAGATTGCTCTCGTACTGGAGGCATTGCGCCACTAGGCTGGCGTCGTTCGCTTTTCGTCAACATGTCGAGCCACGCAGGTGGGGCGGGTACCTCTTCTTCACGAGGCGCCTTCACTGCGTCGGAGCCTTCTGTATGTGCTTGTTCGACAGGTTCAGCGGCTGGCGTGGACGCCTGTTCAGCCTGGAACCAGGGCTGCTGTTCGAGCAAAGCCGGGTCGAAATCATCGTCGATTTCTTGTTGCGTCGCCCATGCTTCAAAATCATCAACAGGTTGGTTCTGGCTCGATATATGGTTGGTTGCCCAGGTTTCGACCTGTTCAATGTTCGTGTCATCCGACCACGCCACTTCCTGTTCTGGTTGTGAGCCAGCCTGTACAACCGTCCTGGCATCGAGCGCGCTCAAGTTATCCATACCATTCCAATTGTACAGGCGATCTGCAGAAAGCTCCTTGTCAGAAGGCTCAGCTTTGTTGACTTCAATTGAAGCGTATTCGAGAGTGTTGATGGCTTCTATCGGCTTCTTATAGCCATTACCCGGCTCTTCTAACAGGATGGGATCTTTTCGAATAAGTGGCAGAAATGGGTCATTTGGTTGGCTCGCGGAGAGATCATTGAAGAGTTCCTGGGCCATTACCAGTTCGGGGTCCAGTATTTCGGCGCGTTGAATCAGTTCGCGCGCGCGCTGCAGGTTGAAGGCCGAGGTGATATGAGCCAGGAGCAGCAACGCTTTTACGCAATTGGGGACTTCTTCGAGGATACGCGAAGCGATTTGTTCTGCCTGGTCATACATGCCCTCACGCCAGTAGGTCTCAAGCAGTCCCAAACGGGCATCCAGGCGCTCCGGTCCCGTCACCAGTACTGCCTCCCACTCTTGAATGGCTTGTGTAAGCAGATCACCTCGCATATATAGGCGAGCAAGCCCTGCGCGTGACATCATAAATTCCTGTTGGCCTACCCTGGCGCTGAGCTGGTTAAATTCTCTTCGTATCTGGCTGTTTCCCCGGCTCAATTCGTAGGCTTGCTGGTAGCAGTCAAGCGCCGTATCGATATCTGACAGGTGTTCGCAAATCAGGGCACGGTCGCAATAGGCGATGACATTTTCTGGATCATTCACCAGTATCCAGTCGAATGTTTGTTGTGCCTCGTCAAAACGGCCTTGCGCCAGGTATACCTCACCGAGCAGGCGTTGTATTTCAAGCGCGTCGGGATAACGAGCGAGGATTTGTTGGCAATGCGCCATCGCATCGTCGATCTGACCCGCGCTGATGGCATCCTCTATACTTTGAATACGGTCACGAAGCGTTGTTTGCACCATAAAAATCGATCTCCTGTCTCACGTCTTTCCTGGTCGAATGTTAGTGAATATATCGTCCAATGAAAGGCGTTTTAGTCACCGCCCTTGAGCAACTTTGCAAAGTACTCCGCTCTCCCAGGGTCATATGGGCCAATTACAGCCAGGCGACGCCATTCGGGAGCAAAGCAACATTGCGCTATGCGCTGAATATCATCGGCCGTAACGGCATCAATCCGTGCTACAATCTCATCAACAGGTAAAACCTTGCCGCGAAAGTACTCCTGGCTCCCCAGCCAGGAAGCCACCTGCGCCGTGCCTTCCATACCTAAAAGAATACTTCCTCGAATATATGCTTTGATGCGCTTCAACTCGTCGTCCGGTACAGGTGTTTGACACATGCCTACAAGTTCATGGATGATGGCCCGTATGGCCGGTTCAACCTGCGTAGGGTCCACACCCGCGCTGACGACAAAATTTCCAGTTTCAGCATAACTATTAAAGTAGCTTCCAATGTCGTATGCCAGCCCTTGCTCTTCACGTATAGACTGGAAGAGGCGAGAGCTCATTCCTTCACCTAGAATTGCATTGGCTAACATGAATGCATAATAGTCGGATGAAGCATATGCTATACCCAGCGTTCCCAAACAAATATTGGCCTGCTCCGTCTCTTTTTGTATAATGGTGGCAGGCACAGCATCACGTGGTGGAAAACTCTCTACCCATGACCTATGCGGTCCCGCCTCCCAATCACCAAAAAGCCGTTCGGTAAGTTGAGCAACTTCCATTGCATCGATATTCCCTGCCACACTGATAATAAGTGAATTTGGTCGATAATATTCATCTAAGTAGTGCAACATATCCTGGCGTGAAATTCGAGCAACCGTTTCCACGAACCCTGCATCGTCGCGTCCTAAAGGTAAACCCGGCCACATCGTTTCATCAATGAGCAGATTGACCCACTCCTGCGGGTCGTCGCGCGTGGAACTCAGTTCCTCTATTATCACACTGCGCTCTTTCTCTATCTCGACAGGATCAAAGAGCGGTCTGCGTACCATATCGGCGAGTACTTCCATAATTGCTGGCAAGTGTTCGCCAGGAACACGCGCGCTATAGCCCGTCAGTTCTTTATCTGTACTCCCGTTAAAGTTCCCTCCAACTCCCTCGATAGCTTCGGATATGTGCCTGGCCGTTGGGTAGTGCTGAGATCCCTTGAACAACATATGTTCAATAAAGTGCGAGATGCCAGCCTGCTCCGGTGTTTCATAACGTGAACCAACGGTAAAAATAAGACCGATGCTCGCGGAACGCATCCCTGGCATAGGCGCGGTCAGTAAGCGCAGCCCATTTTGTAACGTCGTTCGCTGATATTGCATGAAATAGAGATACTTTCTTCATCAATAGTCCCTCAACCACCCATAATGGTGCGATCCGCCTTGGGACTTGAGAGACAGGTGTCGTACACTTCCAAACGCGTCTGTCAGAATGTCTATCATGCCTGCTATAGTATCTCTGCTGAGCGCATCTGAATACGTTACATCATTATAGACGGTTTGAGCGTAGTAGGCAACGGAAAACGAAGTGAGAGATAGCCCTTTTGGGTAGCTTGAAGAGGCCGTGAAGCATAAAGTCGTGATCCTGACAACTGCAATGGCTATCAGGATCACGACTTTATGCCCTGGATGTCAGGAGTTAGAATAAGCCGATATCATTTGCCAGGCCGCCAATATCACCAAGCATACCGCCGTCACCGCGGTCGCGATCATAACCATAGCGGTCGCGCTCGTGCTCTCGTTCGATGCCATGCAGGAGCATTTCGCCGCCAATGACTGCGGCCGCGCCTCCCAGCGCGCCTACCGCCATCTGGCCTCCACTACCTTGCATGAAGCCTCCAAGACCTCCCTGCTGGCCCTGCATCTGGACCGCAGCAGGAGTGGGAACAACGCCGGCCAGGCTAGTGCGGCAGCCGGGACAATTGGCCGTTCCCAACGGTGACATGGCCATACAAATTGGACAGCGTAACACCATCGGCTGCTGCCCAACCATTGGCTGCTGTTGGTATCCCGTCTGCCCGTATTGCTGACCCTGTTGTGGATATTGCTGGTACTGCTGCCCTTGCTGCGGATACTGAGTGCCATATTGCGGCTGCTCGTACTGCGACGGTTGCCCATAGCACCGTCGGCGGTGTGGGAGAAGCTGCGCCTGTCGCGAGCGGGCTTCCGCATCCTCCACAGAAGCGTGTTCCTGGGGCGTTCTGTCGTCCACAATTGGTGCAAAATGCTGGCGCTGGCGCCGCTGAGACGGGCGCAGCAGCCGATGGCTGCATCGTCTGACCACAATTCGTGCAGAATGCCGATTCCATAGGAACTTCAGAATGACAGGCAATACACTGGCGAGTTAATGGCTGTGACTGGGCGGTGGCAACCACGGCATGAGCGCTCAGCGACGAACCGCAATGCATACAGAAAGATGCGCCTGGTTTGACGACGCCATTACAACGGGGACAGGTATTGGTTGATGATTCGGCTGCAGGTGGGGCCGTAACTTGTACAGCTGTGCCGCATTCTGGACAAAACTTCTTTCCGGTAACATCATTGCCGCAATTTGAACAATTCGTCATAGGGTTGCACCCTCCTTAAAAGAAAGACTATTTTTTTGCCTTTGTATAGCTTGTAAGCAGTGTAGCATAGTTTATTCATTTCGTCGAGTAGCTCGCTGTCGGCCTTCACGATGCCTCTGTTGTTTGTTCACTCCCATCCAGCGAGTGCTGCTCACCCTGGTCACTATGGCTATGCAGGTGCTCGTGACGGATGATGTTCTTCTTTCGGTGATCGACGATGATATGCGTGATCTCCTGGAGCTTTTCGGGGGACCACTGCGCGAAATGATCCCAGGCACTGGTCTGCCAGTCGTCGACCGTCCTCTCTGAAGAGATCCAGGGCGGAAGATTCACCAGCAGGTGATCGGCGAGCGCATTGACGAATGGTTCGTACATGCGCCGTATTTCAGTCAGGCGCACTTCCGCCTCCTCTTCATGCTCCAACTGGAGCCCTACCTCGGCGAGGGTGCCTCGCATCCGTGTATAGTCAGCCGGGGAGAGGCGAGTCAGTTTGGGAGTTACCGGAGCCGTCCCATAGATCTGGGCAAGATCGACGGCCGCATGCCGGGCGATGGCGAAGGTAAAGCGAGCGCTGGGCGCTGCCAACCCATCGAAGCCCACCAGCAGTAATGCGCAGGTATCCAGCACGGTGGTGAGCGCTGCCAGCCAGGACTGGCGTTCATGCTGAGAGCGGTAATAGGTCAGGACTGGGTAGGAGAGATGGCTTTCTAGCAGCGTCGCGCACCATTGCTCCCATTCCCGCAGAAACTGGAGCAGTTCCTCCAGGCGCTGGGTTCGGTAGTGCCTGCGCAGCATCTCGGTGGCACTGGGTGGTGAGCCGGCGCGCGCGTCCAGCAGCGAGATATTGCTCTCTCGGCGCGAAAACGCCTGGTAGATGATGGGGACATACCCAATGATCAAGGCCAGAAACCCGAAGCCCATGCCGGCCTCTGCCACCGCGAGGAAGCGCCCCACACCTGCCAGGGGCGTGACATCGCCCAGCCCAAGGGTGATAAACGTCGTCCCGCTCATGTAGAGGTACGTCCCTAACGTCATCTCCTTCTCCGGCGCGTTCATCGGGAGGCTCATTCCCCATTGGAGCAAGCCAAAGGCGCATATGAGGGCTGCCGCCCAGACCACAAGCATGAGGATCAGCGAAAGCGGGCCGTAGTAGCTCAGATAGACCTCGCGCCTGTTCCCTGCACGCATTTTGCGTGCAAGAGACGACCACAATACCCACGTCGATACGTAGAACAGACGCGAGAGTCGGAAGCGCCGCGAAACGCGGCGTGGTAGAACGATGGACTCGAAACTGTCCTGCAGGATGATGAGAATGAGGAACAGGCCGATGATGATGGCAAGTATACGCATAGAAGTTCCCTTCTGATGATCCTCCCTGGTGGAGAGATTGATGTATCGTTATTTTTCAGTTTTTAGATTATATCACCACCCGGTGTTCGTACCCGGCCTGAGAGACACCTGGCTTCGTCAAGCGCCACTTTGTAACAAGAGGGATGACCATCACATGGTGCTTGTGATTTGCTATTTTCAGTGTACAATGTTAAAAAACATGAACAGGGAGGTGTTCCTATGCCAGGACAACTATCGAGTCCTATTCGTTCACTAGGGGTACTGACCGGCGGTGGAGACGTACCGGGGCTGAATGCCGCGATTAAAGCGCTGGTATATCGCGCAGAATCCATGGATATCCGCGTCACCGGCCTGCGGGCGGGGTGGCAAGGTATCACATTTCTTGACCGGGCCCGTGGTCGCGATGGCCTCATCTTTCGCCGGGACGAACCCGGCACCTGGCAGGGCAGCTATCTCGTGCCCTTGAACCGGTTAAACACTCGTACCATCGATCGCCAGGGTGGCACGATTCTGCAATCCACGCGTACCAACCCGGCTCGTATTCGGGTAGGCGATCTGCCGTCGCATCTGACGGCCTACGGTGCTGGACACGGGCCAGATGACCGGGTTGACCTTACCGGAGAGGTGCTGGCCAACCTGGAATTTCTTGAGGCAGTGCTTTCAGCGAAAGGGGTGCCCGTCTGGGGCATTCCCAAGACCATGGATAACGATGTACCAGGCACCGACTTCTGTATCGGCTTCCAAACCGCCATCAGCCGGGCGGCGGAGTTTATCACGCGCATCCGCTCCACCGCCGGATCGCACAGTGAGACCGTGCTTTTCCGCATGTTTGGCCGGGACGCGGGCTTCACGGCGCTCGAAACGGCCACCGTTACCTGGGCTGACCGTGTGCTGATCCCCGAGGTGCCTGCCGATATCGACGCGCTCGCCAGGTTGATACCTAAGGATCGGCGGAACCCTTTCAACTATTCGATAGTGTTGCTCTCCGAGGGAGCTAACCTGGGTGTGCCTGTACCTGAAATCGGCCCACCTGATGCCTACGGGCACCGCAAGAAAGCCAACGTGGCCGAGTTCCTGGCGGAACAACTCACTACCCGTCTGCCGGGTGTGCGTTTTCTGCCGATTGACCTGACCTATTTCCTGCGCAGCGGTGAACCGGACGCGTATGATAAGCATATGGCTATCTACTACGCCAACTTGATCATGAGCCAGGTCGAGAATGGTACGTACGGGGTCATGGCAGCCCATCGTAACGGCGCTTTTATTGCTACCGATATACCAGGTAAGAACTTGCCTGCCCGGCGCGTGGA
>VBFM01000238.1:0-7786 GCA_005882595.1 Chloroflexota bacterium | reverse complement strand
CTCTCCTTAAAGGTTGTTGATCCCTGAGGACTCTTTAGTAACAATAGCTCACGACACCTCAAAAGGATGACCGAGTATGTCCCCGCGCCTCACCGACTGGAGCATTGCGCTGGCCGCCGTTCTCGCTTTCACGCTCGGCGTTATCAGCCTGCTGAGTGGCCTCCCACAGGAGTGGTTCATCTTCGCCCTGCACGGTATAGCTGGCTTATGGTTGCTGCTGCTCTTGTGGGGCAAGCTGCGCCGCGTCTGGTCCCGGCTAATCCATCCCCGGCGCTGGGATCGCCGCACCGTCTTTGGCGTTCTGGCGCTGCTGTTTGTTACGTTGGCGCTTGGCTCGGGCATCTGGTGGGCCGGAGGAGGTGAGTGGGACTTCGCCGGGTTGAACCTATTGAACTGGCATATCGCCCTGGGCTTCGTACTCACGGCGGCTATTGTGATTCACATGTTCGCACGCGCCAAACGGCTGCGTAAACGCGACATTGCCGGAAGGCGAAAAGCGTTGCATTTCAGCGCATTGCTGCTTGGCGGCGCAGCAATCTGGCCAGGGCAGCAGTTCGCCCAACGTGCCCTGAAGCTGCCCGGTGCCAGTAGACGCTTCACCGGATCACGCGAAAGCGGCAGCTACTCCGGAAACGCCTTCCCCACCTCAAGCTGGGTCGCCGATGCGCCGCATCAAATTGACGCGCAGACGTGGCGGCTTTCAGTTGGAGGCGCTGTTAGCGCGTCTCGAGGTTTCTCCTACGACGAGCTTGTGGCGACGAGCGATGAGTTGGAGGCAACGCTGGACTGCACTGGTGGTTTCTACAGTACCCAGCGCTGGCGGGGCATCTGTATCGGTCGCCTGCTGGATCAAGTCGCCATCCACACGGATGCGCGCTATGTCAGTTTCATCTCAGTGACGAGCTACCGTTGGAGCCTGCCACTGGAGGAAGCGCGTACAGCACTGCTAGCTACACACATTGATGGAGAGCCGCTTTCTCACGAACACGGCTTTCCCCTCCGCCTAGTCGCCCCAGGCCGTCGCGGCTTTGAATGGGTCAAATGGATCACCCGCATCGAAGTGCTATCCACACTCGACCCCGGCCAACTGCTCAGTATCTTCACCAGCAGCTTCACCGACGCGGGACACGGACAATAAGCTGTAACACAGCTCCTGTGCGTATATTGTACGGGCGACCCTCGCGGTCGCCCTGGAAGCGGTGTGGAGTACCCTGGAAACTACCGGTATTACACACATTCCCTCAGTGTCGCGTTGCCATTGATGCTGCGTAACTTCATCAGTGCCACAACCTCAAGCTGGCGCACACGCTCGCGGGAGATGCCAAGCTCTTTACCGACTTCCAACAGCGTGCGGCTGCGTCCATCCCCGATGCCATAGCGCAGCGTGATAACCGAACGCTCACGAGGAGTAAGCAGAGCCAATGCCCGGTGCAGTTCTTCACCGAGCAGGTGCTGCGAGGCGGTTTCGGCGGGTGCAGGGGCAGCGCTGTCTTCCAGCGTATCGGCTAGCGAGTAACGGGCTTCGTCATCGACAGGCGCATCCAGCGAAACTGGTTGTTCGATAATCCCCAGCAGGTCGATGACCTCGGCGAGATCGATGTTGCAAGCATCAGCGATCTGCTCTGGCAGGGGATCAAGCCCATTTTCCTGTGATAATTGTGCCGCGACACGCCGCACTTTGCGCAGGCGGGTTGCGACATGTTCAGGAAGATGGATCAAACGTGACTGCTCGCCTGCCGCGCGACTCACGGCCTGGCGAATCCACCACGTGGCATACGTGCCAAAATGACAGCCTCGCTGGTAATCAAACTTCTCGGCGGCACGCATCAGCCCGAGGTTGCCTTCCTGGATGAGATCAATCAATGGAACGCCGGTACTGGTGTAGCGGCGCGCGATCGCAATCACCAGGCGCAGGTTTGATTCAATCAAGGTGCGGCGCGCAAATTCATCACCCGCCGCTGCTCGTTGTGCCAGGTCAACTTCTTCATCATGGGTTAACAGGCCGAGACCGCGAATGTCACGCAGGTAGCTCTGAAAAGCATCTTCAGAGCCCGTAGCCTGGCGGGCGGCTGTTCCACGGCTTCGTCGCGTGCGTACAGGAATACCCTCGATGACATCGCTCACGCTCCGCTCTTCAACACTGTCAGGCTCGTCGAGAAAGGTATCGGCATCGTCCAGTGATGGTTCCAATTCGATGAGTGGTTCGGTGTCGCGCCGGGCGGTCTTTTTGCCAAAAAATGGATCGATTCTATTTGTGGAGGGAAGCGCCGCGGTCTGTGCATCCAACAGTGCGCTATAGACCTCCCTCATGGGATCTACGATGGCCATTATTCCACGCTCCTTTCGGGAAACTCCCCGACAAAATCAGCTGCCGGACTCCTCCGTTTGGCTCCGTGGTCAGCACTCATAGCCTGGAGGTGTATGTGTGCTGAACGTTTGCATGCTAGTTCTATAGTATCTAGTTCTATTGTATAGAGTAGTCTTACCTCCCACATCAGGTAATTACCTTAGATCGAATCAGGTTCTAACTGTATCTTCGCGTCGTTCACGTTCATTAAGTAATACGACGTATCAGATGGTATAGTTGTCAAAGATCGAAACCAAACTCCTGAAACTGTATCGCGGGTGCATTACGTCTGCGAGAGTGATTGCGAATTGCTTCTACAGATAATACGTTCAGGCTGCGATAAACGTTACGTTGTTCAGCCATATGTATCACTGCTGATCGGGATTTTGATCATCGAATGGGTCGTGAACACCATGACCGCGATCATAAAAGAGCTGTAAAGGATCGCCAAGGTGATGCTCATAGTCGGGCCGTTTTTCCCACTCCTTCTGTTTCGCTTCGTCTAGCGTCATCTGTAGTTGTATCTTGCCGTTTTCGACAGAGGCGATGGCGCTATAGGGGATATAGCGGTCTGTGGGAAAAATAAGTCCTTTGTGTACCAGAAAAGAGTCCTCGTAGACTTCTGCTACGTGACCTAATTCCTGGTTATCAGAAGTATAGACGTGCATTTTGGGCTGAATATCTTTTGCGCTCCAACCAGGCATACGATCCTCCTCCTTTCAATGATTTAGTCACTACTATTACGGCTTGTGGTGACAAAGCGTTTCAGTACCGATATAGAAACTCTTCAATTGTACCAACTCATATACTGTGAATAGGTAATCTTCTACCAGTATCCCGCTGTGAGTTATCCACTAACCGGGTGGGGTTTTGATGTGATTTGGAGGTGAAAGGTGGAGAACGTATTCATACACCCTACTGCTGAAGTCGCCGAGGATGCTTGCATTGGCGCGGGGACTCGTATCTGGAACCAATCGCAGGTGCGCAGCGGAGCGCAAATAGGGACAGCTTGCAGCATCGGAAAGAATGTCTACATCGATTATAGCGTAGTAATCGGACATGATGTTAAAATTCAAAATAATGTCTCGGTCTTTCATGGTGTCACCCTCGAAGACGGCGTCTTTATCGGTCCACACGTATGCTTCACGAACGACGTGCATCCGCGCGCCATTACTCCCCTGGGTCAGGTGAAGGGGCAGGATGATTGGGTCGTGGGTACTATCCTTATTCGCTATGGCGCCTCGATTGGGGCCAGTTCCATCATTTTACCCAACGTCACCATCGGGCGCTTCGCCATGATCGGCGCCGGTTCAGTGGTAACTCGTTCCGTACCCGATTACGCGCTCGTCTATGGCAACCCGGCGCGGCGGCATGGCTATGTCTGCCACTGTGGACAGCGCCTTGCGAAAGTTGAGCAGTTTTCCGACTCGCTGGTGGGGTATTGCGCGGCTTGTGAGCAGCAGATCACGCTGGTGGCAGAGGCCGCCCCGGTCGCCTACGAATTGTAACGAATGCCGGCGAGTTTTCTGGCTGCCTCAATCTCTACCGGCGCAAGCTAGAAACGTCCCGGACTTTAGTTGAGGGATGTTTTTAATGATTCCTATCGCATGTCCGCTTATAGGAGCAGAAGAAGAAACTGCCGTTCTCGAGGTATTACGATCCGGCCAATTGGCGCAGGGTGAGCGTGTGGCCGAATTTGAACGCCGTTTTGCCGAACTCTGCCAGGTGCAGCAGGCCGTTGCCGTCTCATCGGGAACTGCCGCGCTCCATCTTGCCTTGATTGCGCATGAGATCGGCTATGGTGACGAAGTCATTACGACCCCGTTCAGTTTTGCCGCTACCGCGAATGTCATCCTGCTCGTCGGCGCAACCCCCGTGTTCGTCGATATCGACCCTGAAACATTTAATATCGATCCTACATGCATCGAGGCGGCCATCACGCCTCGCACGAAGGCCGTATGGAAACCCTTGTGATATGGAGCGACTGGAAACCATCGCCACCGCTCATCATCTCGCGTTGATCGAAGATGCATGCCAGGCCCATAGCGCCGGTATCCACGGAAAGCCGGTTGGAAGCTTTGGCACGGGCTGCTTCTCTTTTTATCCGACCAAAAACATGACGACTGGCGAGGGTGGTATGGTCACCACCGCTAATCCCATCATCGCCGAGCGTGTGCGACTCCTGCGTAGTCATGGGCAGAAAGAACGCTATCGCCATATCGCGCTCGGTTTCAACCAGCGCATGACAGACCTGCAGGCAGCCATTGGCCTGGCCCAGTTGAACAAATTGGAGCAGTTCACAGAGAAGCGCATTGCCAATGCCGCCTACCTGACCGAGCATCTTGGCTCGTCCGTACAAACGCCTATCACCCAGGCAGGTTATCGTCACGTGTTTCACCTGTACACCATTCGCGTGCCCGCCGGACATGATCGTGACGCCTTGGTTGCGCACTTGAAAGAACGTGGCATTGGAACGAGCATTCATTATCCCTGTACTATCCACCAGCAGCCGTTCTACCAGGAATCCTCCGAACTCTTTCGTATAGTCAATGTGTCGCCGGAGGAAGATGCGGTTGCTACACTGAGCAAGGCGCCTACAGGTCCCCTGGGGTCGGGCAACTCGGCTACCTTGACGGCAGCCAGACCTGCTGAAGCCATAGTCGAGCAACTTCCAGAAGCTGAGAGGGCCGCGCGGCAGGTACTGTCACTGCCGGTACACCCGGCAGTGAGCGAGGAAGACCTGTCAACGATTGTCAAGGAGGTAATCGCTTTATGCCAATAAAGGTCGCGGTGGTTGGCACGGGTTCCATGGGCATGAATCACCTGCGTGTGCTGCGAGACTTTCCTGAAGAACAGGTACAACTGGTAGGTATTGCGGAGGCACACGAACAGACTTTGAAGCGAGCCATCAGTCGCTTTCACGTAGAGGGCTTCAGCGACTATCGCCAGTTAGTCGAAGCAACCCATCCAGATCTGGTCTCGGTCGTGGTGCCCACCTATTTACATTTTGAAGTAGCATCGTACGTGCTAGATCGCGCTATCTCCGTCCTGGTCGAAAAACCCATGACCAGCACGGTGGACGAAGGCCAGGCGCTCATTCAACTCGCGCGCAGGCGCGGTGCGAAAATCGCTGTTGGTCACATTGAGCGTTTTAACCCTGCGGTGGTAGAGGTCAAACGACGTCTCGTTGCTGGCGAACTTGGTCAGGTTTTTCACCTGCACGCCCGGCGGCTTGGTCCTTTCCCGCCACGTATCCGCGATGTGGGCGTCACACTCGACCTCGCCACGCACGATCTTGATGTAATGCGCTACCTGGCCGATGCAGAAATTGAACGAGTCTACGCAGAAACCCAGCGCCGCATTCACAATAAATATGAGGACCTGGTATTGGGCATCCTGCGTTTCTGTAATGGCGCGATTGGTATGCTCGATGTGAATTGGCTGACCCCTACAAAGGTGCGCGAACTGAGCGTAACAGGCGATAGGGGTATGTATCTCATTAACTATCTGACGCAGGACCTCTATTTTTATGAGAACGACTACACTCCCACCAATTGGGACACGTTGCGTGCACTGACGGGCGTCAGCGAGGGAACCATGACCCGTCTCAAGGTGCAAAAAACAGAGCCGCTGCGCCTGGAATACGAGGATATCTTTGCAGCCCTGCATAATGACGCCCTGCCTTCGGTGACAGGTGAAGATGGGCTGGCCGTCTTGAAAGCTGCTATCCAGATTTCTAGCATGGCCTACCAGGAAGACCACGGAGTCCAGGCAGCAAAAGTGGCCGTGGAAGCGGGGGTAGAGGTGTAACATGCAATTTGATGAAATAGAGATAAAACGTTTGGCTCCTATGGCGTCCGTTGTTGGTCTGGGCAAGATTGGTCTTCCACTTGCAGTTCAGTACGCGCGGCACGGACGAAGAGTAGTGATTGGTTGCGACGTTAATCTCCAGGTGGTTGAAATGGTCAACGCTGGAATATCTTATGTTCATGGGGAGCCTGAACTTGCTTCTGAAGTGCGCTCCTTAGTATCAATGGGCTTGCTCTCCGCAACACAAGATACTACCTGGGCCGTGAGCCAGGCTAACGTAGTGGTTGTCATCGTGCCGGTGATGGTCAATGAGCGACACGAGGTCATCTTTGACGCGATTGATGCCGCCACAGCAGCGATTGGGGCTGGTTTGCAGCCTGGGACGTTGGTGATCTACGAGACAACGCTCCCCGTTGGCACGACTGCACTGCGCCTGCGGAATATTCTCGAACGCATATCGAATCTAAAGGCCGGTGAAGACTTTTATCTGGCCTATAGCCCTGAGCGCGTCTCATCTGGTCATATCTTCCGTGATCTGCAGAACTATCCAAAGGTTGTTGGCGGAATCAATGAAGCCAGCACAATGGCTGCTGAGTCATTTTACCACTCTGTGCTAAACGCCGAGATTATCACTATGCCCTCGACCAATGATGCCGAATTTGTCAAGCTGATCGAGACCACCTATCGTGATGTGAATATTGCCCTGGCGAATGAATATGCGCGTTACGCCGATGCGCACGGACTCGATGTCACGGCGGCCATCGCTGCCGCGAACACGCAGCCTTATTCACATATTCATACCCCAGGCGTAGGTGTAGGTGGTCATTGTATCCCTGTCTATCCCTATTTTCTCATCAATGGCTTGCTCGAGAACGAAATGCAGCAGCAAGTCTTCCAGCTGGCTCACCTGCTGTTGCCGCGCGCCGCGCGCCAGGTGAATGATGCCATGGCGGAGTACGCAGTGCAGCGAATTGAAGCAGTAACAGGTTCACTTGCCCATCAATCCGTACTTATCCTGGGAGTTGCATATCGTGGGAATGTGCGCGAAACGGCCTTCACCAGCGCGACATTGCTCCGGCAGGCCTTGCTACGCCACGGCGCGATTGTCTTTGCCGATGATCCACTTTATAGCGACGAAGAGTTGTGCGCATTGGGTTATACTCCCCTGCCTGACCGCAATAAGCACGAAATTCACGCGATCATACTACAAGCGGACCACCAGGAGTATGCCGCTGCCGACTTCAGTGGGTTTACACATTGCCAGGTAGTGTTTGATGGACGCCGGGCGCTTTCCCGCCTGGCCGTCGAGTCCCTCGGGATGCGCTATCTTGCCGTTGGTGACGGGGGATACCAGCAATCGCAGTTCGCCACCACAACACCTGCCTTAACCGCCGCAGGCGATTTTCAGGGAAGGCGAGATCGATCGAACGGCGGTGGCAATTTATAAGGATCGGATAATGACAGATATTCTTTTTATGACTCCTTATTATTCGCCGGAGAAGACGGCGCCTGCAATACGTATCAGTGAAACCGCGCAGTGCCTGGTAAAACGTGGATACCAGGTCACCGTGCTGACAACTTTTCCTAACTTTCCCACTGGTATTGTGCCGCCGGAGTATCGCGGCCATA
>VBFM01000444.1:0-4516 GCA_005882595.1 Chloroflexota bacterium | reverse complement strand
TCATCAGAACGTCGCCCCCGGCAGGTCCACAGATCGCGATGATTGAGTGCTGCAGCCTTGACCTTGATCACCACTTCATCTGGCCCTGGATCCCGTGTGGTAATTTCCGCTACGCGTATTCCTTCGATCCCCTGTCCCTGGTGGACAATGGCTAGCATCCTCTCCTCCCTTCTTGGAAACGGCACATGAATAGTTCTCGCTTGCTATCTTACGCTGTTTTGCTGGGCAAGGCAAGGATTTTCACTCGCGGTCGTTTCCACTTACTGGTCGCGCTCACCAGTGAATTGATGGAGGCCTGGTCATAAACGTCTCTAGCCGAACTTCGGGGTTGCTACCCCGCGCCGGCTCTGTTGCGATGTAATTAAGCGATCAAGCGTCTTGAGCAACACTTCACTTTTGAACGGTTTAATCAGATACTCGTCCGCCCCTAACACGTAGCCCGTCACGGGTTCGGTGAGTACGCTCAACATCGCAACGGGAATGGCGGCAGTAGCCGGGTCGGACTTCAACTGGTGGAGAAGTTGCCACCCATTGAGATCGGGCAGCATCACATCCAGGATGATCGCCTGAGGGTGCATCACTTGCACCAGGTCCATGACTTTTTTCGGCTCTTGCACCCCGACGACGGTATAGGAGGTGTCTTGCAGCGCCGCTTTGATGAGCGCCAGCATATCGGGGTTGTCATCAACTGCCAGCACCAGGTTGGGCTGCAGCGATGTTGCCTCTGGGCTGGTGGAGTCTGCTAACAGCTCATCCAGCACATCCGGCGTGCGCTCAGCAGAAGAGGAAGATATGGTGGGAACGTCCGGTTGCCGCTCAGGATTCAAACGCGGAAGGGCTGGCTCAAGTGCTTGCTGGACGGCCTTGATTGGCAGGATCACCGTAAAGGTGCTGCCTTGCCCCGGCTCGCTGCTCAGCGTGATCGTGCCTCCCAGCAGCATCGTCATCTGCCTGACTATGGAAAGACCCAGTCCCGTGCCACCGACTTTGCGCGTGTAGCCCCCTTCCACCTGGTAAAAGGCTTCAAAGATGCGCTCTTGCATCTCCGTAGGGATACCCACTCCGGTATCTTGCACGGCCAGGGCCAGGTGTTCGGCATCCACACGGGCAGCTGAGACCGTGACCTCCCCCTGCTCGGTGAACTTGAGGGCATTGGAGACCAGGTTCAGCATGATCTGGCGCAGCTTCACGGGGCTGGTTTCCAGCGAGTCCACCCCGTCTTGCACCACGGCGTGCAAGTCCAGGTGGTGCGCGATGGCCAGCGACTGGGTCTCTTCGACGACCCAGTTCAGCAGCTCTCTCACGTCCACCTGGTTGTAAGTGACCTCCATGCGCCCCGCCTCGATTTTCTCCAGGTCCAGCACATCGTTGATCAAGTTGAGTAAGTGTTGTCCGTTCTTGAGAATGCGCTCCAGGTTGTTCTGTTGTTGCCGGCTCAAATCGCCGGTGGCTGCCCCTTCCAATAACAGCTGGCTGAAGCCGATGATGGAAGCCAGGGGGGTGCGCAATTCGTGGGACATAGTGGAGAAAAACTGCCTGCCGCGTTGGGCCTCTGCCAGCGCCGCGTTTAAGAGCAGCAGTTGGTCGCGCTGGTGTTGAAGTTCACTGTTCATGCGTTCCAGTTCGCGGCTGCCTCTTGCCAGCTCTTCAGCTATGCGCTTCTCTTCAGCAATATCGTGAGCAATCGCTGAAACACCGAATATGCTTCCCTGGGCGTCGCGAATGGGGGAGATCCTGACTGACACATCGATCAGGGTGCCATCCTTTTTCACTCTCACCGTCTCAAAGCGTCGAATGGCCTCTCCCGCTTTGATCCGCTCAAGGATGGCAGGCAGTTCTTGTTGGCGATCAGGCGGGATGAGGCGGGATACAGATTGGCCCAGTATCTCATCGCGAGCATAGCCATAGAGTTCCTCGGCACTTCTATTCCAGAGCGTGATCATGCCTTCCAGTGTTTTGCTGAGGATCGCATCCCCCGAAGACTCGATGATGGAAGCCAACTGGTAGATTGCATCTTCTCCTTGCTTGCGTTGGAGAGACGGCGTTGGGTGTTGCTGTGTCATGGTCTTACTCCCCAGTATTTCTTCCAGTATATACAGTCGAAAAACAGGGGAGTCAGTGTTGTTTGACTTAATTCTTTTTCCATCGACATATTGTAAATTGGTCTCCCCAGTGCCCTGGTCGGCATATGTGGGGGCATCACAGGCGCCCGATGCCGAGACATTGGGCAACACACGTCGCCAACTCATCGACGCTTCCGCTGACCTCAATGGTGGTGAGTTGCAAAGCCGAAGCTTGTCTGAACACCTCTTCTGTATAGAGCGCATCACGCGCGAGTAAGTTGGCCAGGGCCGTCTCCGGGTCGCTTGTTTGCCCTGCTATGCTCCATAACGATCCACGCCGGGAGAGGGCAGTACGCCTCCACTCTGGAGTAGGAATCAGCCATACCGCCTGATCGGGTCGGCTCAGCAATGGAGCAACGAGGCGAGGCAGTAGCTTGTACCCCTCGACCAAAACGGGTATATCGGTTGGCAGGTCCAGCAGATCTTCCAGGATGAGTCCAAAGCCTTCCCCGTGAAAGCCGTGAAACGTGTGGAACATCTCCTCCGGCGTCCGCTTCGCCCATCGCTCGTCCATAGTCATGGCGAGGAAAGTGTAGAGCATAGGATGGTCGGCTACGTTTGAGCGGGCAGTGTGCGCCGACTGCGTCTCCGCCAGGAGGCGTGCGACGGTCGATTTGCCCGCCCCACTTCCACCTCCAATCCAGCGAATGTGTCGCAGCCGTTGCGGTGATAGGTCAAATTCACGAGAGGGTCGCGTCATCCTGTATATCGCCCACAAGTCCTTCGTAGAGGGAACTCAATTTACAACTCTCAATCCAAGTATACCAGACGTGGAGCGGTTTTCCCACGCGACGCCACATCAGTACTCACTTTTCACGTCATTTACCACTTCTGAAGGAGTGCTTTGGTATAGCATTGTGCATGTCTAGCGCGATGGAGACCGGGTAGAATGGGTTACGGTCGCCAAAGATATTAAGTGCAATGAGATAAACTTAAGTAAAGAGAAAAGAAAAAGGTCACCAGAGATGCTGCATCGTAATAATGAATAAGGAGAGAAGAATGACTTTCCCAGAGAGCTTGATCCGACATTCGACTTCCACCTCCCTGACCGATGATATTGAGGGATTCATGAAGCTTAGTGATCAGGGGGGTGAATGGGTTCTCATGGCTACCGGGGAAACGCCGCAGGAAGTCACGTGCTCTTCTGTCTCTGGAAATGGTCTTGAAGCACGGCGGTATAATTCATAAGTGTAAACACCGGCCTTTTATGACCGAAGAAACAAGAGCAGTTGAGAGAGGAAACGAATGAGAAAACCAATCCTTTTCATTCAGGGCGCTGGTAATATGCACAAACCTTTAGGCAGCGGGAAGCTGATTGCATCCCTGCAGGAACAACTCGGGAGCGATTACCACGTCCTGGCTCCAGATATGCCTGATCCTGACCATCCTAGATATCTTGCCTGGAGGGACCAGATTGAGCAAGAGCTCGGCAAGCTCGATGCGGATGTCTTGCTCATCGGGCACTCGTTAGGGGGTTCAATGTTGCTCAAATACCTGGCAGAAGGAACCTACCAGAAACCGATTGCCGGGATGTTTCTGGTGGCTGTGCCCTACTGGGGGAAGCAGGATTGGGAGCTTGAGTACGCTGTGCCCGATGATTTTGCGTCACACCTCCCCCCAATCCGACACCTCTTCCTGTATCACAGTCGTTCTGATGAAGAAGTTCCGTTTGCTTCTCTCTTACGCTATCAAGAACACCTGCCCCAGGCAACAGTCCGCGTGCTCGACGGGAAGCACCATTCTTTCACAGAAGGATTGCCTCTGCTCGCTCAAGACATCAAGCAATGGGAATGAGACCCCCTCCCACTCACGCCCGCGATCCGAAACAGGTGAGAATTGATGCTCGCCTGTTTCCTTTTGAAGGGGAAGAGATCGGTGAAATCATCGTTGATGGTGATGGAACACGATCAGGAGCAGTTCGTAGACGAGTGGGCGCACGTGTGACGCCGACCGGACTCTTCTTCTTTCCGGCAGGATGCGTGGCCACCACCACGCGGCAGGGCATTCCCTCGGGCCCTACCGGGATCTCGGGGCAATCGTAGAGGCTGCGCACCATCGAACTTTCGGGACGCTGCTGAAACTGATCGGGAGGCAAGTGCAACCGCGCCTGAATGAGCGGATGATCGAGCAGGTGATAGTCTTTGCCGCGCGTCACAAACGCAAAAGAGGCCACATCGGCGAGCACGGCCCCATTGCCATATTGCCCATCAAGGCGCGAGCCTCGTGCGTTCTTGCGGAAGGTGGTGGATCGTCAGATACCGGCCAATGGCGGAGAGCCCCTTGCGCAGTTCCTCCCGATATCGCCCGTTCCCGCGATTGCCAAACGTGCCCAACCACTGACAACTGTGCGCCTGCGACACCGTTGTTCGTGTCCTGACAACCTCTCCGCGCTT
>VBFM01000443.1:3951-4148 GCA_005882595.1 Chloroflexota bacterium | reverse complement strand
CGTGATGGTTCCACTGACGACCAGGTTGTTCCGAACCCGCACGACCGCGCTGACATCATGCGCTCCACCGCCGCTGAGCAGGGTGGTTGAGGAACTGGGAGACCAGTTGAGCAAGCTCACGGCCAGGGCGCCGGCGACCATTGTCGCACTGAGTTTCCAGGGTTGATGTCCCTGGTTGACCTGCACCTGGTCTGCTT
>VBFM01000443.1:611-3828 GCA_005882595.1 Chloroflexota bacterium | reverse complement strand
CGTTGACCGCGGAGAGTTCGTCCGCCTGGGCCGTCAACACGGTATTGTAGCCGCTGATCTTCGCATCGCCCTTGACCAGTCCATATGTCTTAAAGACCGGGGTAGGCATCGCATTAGTGATGTTGTTGAACACGAATACATCCAGCGTGTCACTTGCATCGCTGCGACGGTCCGTCACCAGGGCCTGGAGCGAAGCATTGCCCATCAAGTTGGCGCAGCTCACACTCTCGACATGTTGTGAACCGCCATAGGCAATGGGGTTGATGATCGTCTGCCAGTGCGCCGGGTCAGCGATTCCTGCAGGACAGGCCTGCGGGCCGAGGACGACGCCCGGTGTTGCATCTGGAGTTGGGGTGTTGTTTCCAACTTTGCCAGCAGTACTCTGCGGGGTTGGTGTGCTACCTGTGTTACCCGCGCCATTGCTACAGGCCGCAAAGAGAGGAATAAGAAAAAGCATTACAAGGAGGCTGCCGGTAAACAGGCGTTTAGCATGCGGTGAAGAGGTTTGCATAATGATATGTCCCTCCCTTGATCGAGACAGACATGCTTATAAGGACAGTATAGAGGAGCTATTTTAGAGGGTACATTTTTATAAGGATGTAACCAGCGCAAGCGTACCAGAGCAACCCGGAAACGAATGTGAACTGGCTCACACTTTTCTAGACGAATACCTCACAAGGCTCTCCGTCAATTTAAGTGAGTTTGCTTGCTTGAAAGTGCTGGCCCCGTCTGGCGAGATCTCCTCTAGCTCATCCGTGAAGCTGGTTCCCGGTCAATGCTGTTCTGGTTTTAAAACAAAGCAACCAGGCATACTTAAATTGGGGAAGAGCCATCCAACGAACATATGTGTTCGGCCCAATGAATTACTGGCGCCCTTCATGTAGGGCCTGTCTCCATGACAGTGGGATTGTTCGTGTCTAAAGTAGGAGATCATTCCTTTTTCCCAGCAACAGGACCGAACCATGAGCTGTGAAGCAAATCATGTCCGCTGTGAAGCAGTGGTGACACAGGAGATTGAGAACACAAGCACACTCATGAGGCGCAGCCCGAGCAGGCTCACCAAGCACCCTGCTCCAGAGAAGAGAGGACATGTGAAAGACTCACCGCTTCAGACACACAGGAGGATCACACATGTCAAACTCCCAGAACGGCAACGGACAAGGGGGAAAAGCTGAGTTACCCGGGCAGCAGCCCAGCGGCGAGCAGGTGCGCCGCCGCCAACGCGACATTGAAGAACAAAGCCAGCAGGTGAGACAGGCGCTCAATCTGATCGCTGAGGCCCTTGATCAGGGCACCAACGTCTCGCCTGAGACCATGAGCCACGCCCAGGCGCAAATTTTACGGTTGCATCTGTACCTTGACGATCTGACACAATTACTCGGTTCGATTGACTAAGGCATGACCACTTCTCATTTAAAAGGCTCATCAATAGCAGTCACATGACAACGCCTCATTCGCTCGTTGTTCAATGGGCACGTTCTTAAGGAGAGAACAGTTTCATGGTACATGCTGGGCAGGAGAGAGAGCCCGACCTTGCGGCTGCCTCCTTTCTGGCGAGCTAGAACTGAGCCGTTTATCAGACACGCATCGCTACTTTCCAATAAGGTCTGCTTTTTGGATTATGTTTCTCGCATTGCGAATGAGTGCAACATCAACCATTTTCCCCTCGTACGTCACGGCTCCCAAACCCTTTTCTTGTGCCTCTTTGTAGAGTGCATCCAGCTTTCTCGCCCAGGCAATATCGTCGTCCGAGGGTGCAAAGACGCCATTTGCAAGCTCGATTTGGCCTGGGTGAATTGCCCATTTCCCTGAAAACCCAAGGGTACGGACCCGGACACATGCTCTCCTGAAGCCCTCCGCATTCTGATAATCAATAAAAGGGCCGTCAATGGCATCAATGCCTGCTGCGCGTGCGGCAATCACTATTTTGTTTCTGGCGTAATGCCAGATATCACTCTCGTAGAGCATTGAGTCTTCCTCAATTGCCCTGGGATCTACCCCCTGGGAGGCTGCATAATCATACTGCCCAAATATGAGTGCTTCAAGGCGTGGGCTTGACCTTGCAATTTCCTCAACACATTGCAATGCTTCAACCTCCTCAATTTGAGCCTCAAGGCCAATAGGGTTTGATCGATGCAACCGCTTCTCAATTTGTGTTAAAAGCAAATCAACCCACCACACATCCTTGCCGGATTTGATTTTCGGGATAATGATGATATCAAGTTTATCACCCGCCTCCTCAACGATTGAGATGATATCCTGGTAGGCGTACTCTGTTTCAAGATCATTAATCCGCACTGCCCTGGTCTTTTTCCCAAAGTCCAGGGTTTGTAAGGCGTGAATGACTTTTTCCCGGCTTGCGACCTTCTCACTTGGTGCCACAGAGTCTTCCAGGTCGAGAAATACCAGGTCAGCAGCGCTTGCTGCGGCTTTGGCGATCATGCGTTCATTGCTGGCAGGCGTTGACAACTCAGACCGTCTCAAGCGCATGGGTAACCCTCCTCCCACTCAAACTGCATAGCTTAAAATGGATGTTTTTCCAGGTTCTTCATTATATCACTGAAACAAAAAGAACCCGGCAGCGGTTCGCTGTCGAGTTCCTCATCTTCTCTGTGAATGATTTACACAGATCACTAGCAACTATCAAATCTGTGTCACACTTTTAGAGATTTCGCGTCTTTTATATGTGAGCATATGGAGCGCCCAAGGTGATGATGCAGCAACAAGACGAACACAAACTGGCCCAGAACTCAGACAACACGCTTTACGAGCGGCATGCAGCGATCATTCTTGCCTACGTGAGATCGCGTACCGCTTCGTGGCAAGATGCCGAGGATCTGACACTGGAGGTCTTCTTAACAGCTTTAGAGCATGACAACCTCTCCTGGCTCACCGACAAACAGCAGCTCGTCTGGCTGTGGCGCGTCGCTCACAACAAACTCATCGATAGCTATCGCCGCCCAGGTCAACCGCCGGCTGTCCCACTGGAACAGGTTGTAGAGAACGCGTCCCACGATGAGGCGCTGACGCCTGAACAACTGGTACTGCGACGCGAAGAGCTTGAGCGTCTGTACAAAGCCATTGGAAAACTCTCATCGCAGCAACAGCAGGTGCTCCAATTACGCTATGGGGAGGGCCTGCGCTTCGCCGAGATTGCCGTCTTACTGAACAAACGCGAAGCCACTGTGAGGAAAATCTGTTCGCGTAGCCTTGTACT
>VBFM01000443.1:0-599 GCA_005882595.1 Chloroflexota bacterium | reverse complement strand
GACACCAACGAACTACTCCCTGAAGAGGTGGATGAACAGCACCAACGCCTCATCCGTGATCTTCGCCTCATGTATCGCGCGGATGGTCAAAAAGCTCAACGTCTTGCACGCGTCCAGCAGCGCCTCCTCAATAATGAGGGTTCTCTACATGCTCTATCTGGCGACGAGGCGCCTGACATCCAACAACGGGCGACGCAAGCGTCGCCACCCCACATCCGCACAACCCCCGCCCCATCGGGGGATGTAAAGCCAACTCGCCCTCCCATTATCGAAAGAAAGCCCTGGCAGCGCCGCATGAGCATGATTGCTGCCGTGCTGGTTGCAGCGCTGGTGGTGAGTTCCCTCCTTTTTGTATTGAACCTATCACATCGAAGTAGTCCCGGTAGTTCAGCGAAACCAATAGGAGGTCTCAATACGTTGCCTACGTTGCTCTCTTTTCATATGATCGATGCGTCGACAGGATGGGCGCTCACCGGGCAGGCAGTGCTGCGCACCACCGATGGGGGAGTTCATTGGAAGAATGTGACGCCTGCTGGCACAACGCTCACACAGGACAGTATAGCGGACTTCCCTACCGCTTCTATAGCGTCGATAGGAAC
>VBFM01000237.1:10902-19729 GCA_005882595.1 Chloroflexota bacterium | reverse complement strand
CAATCGGCGGGCTGCTCCTCGGCCCAGTTAGGCGCGGGATAGCGCGGGTCATAGGCGGCATACGCGCTGGCAACCACGCTCCCGGAGGCGTCCAGCAGGACGGTCTTCATCCCCTGCGAGCCGACATCTGCGCCGATGACGTAGCGGTTAGCTGCTGATTTCATGATCGATCTACCGTTTCCGCCAGTTCCGCCAGCGCATCACGCGCGCTCCATTTCTCGCGAATGACGCGGCAGAGGGCGCGCGTGATAGCGGTTGGATTGGCATGTTGAAAAATATTGCGCCCAACCGAGCAGCCAACCGCGCCCACGGCCACCGCCAGCTGCATGCGCGTCAGCAGTTCTTCGTCGGAGACCAGCGTTCCACCGGCCACCACCACCGGCACATTGACGGCGCGCACTATCTTCTCAAACGAGGACTGGTCGCCGCTCCAGTTGACTTTGACGATATCGGCCCCCAGTTCGGCGCATAGGCGCGCATTGCGCAGTAAATAGTCCGCGCCATAGGTTGTGCCCGATTCGGTGAGCGTCTGGTAGGCGTTGGGAAATTCGGCCTCAGCAATGAACGGCATGCCCCAGGCATCGCACGCTTCGCCGATCTGCGACGCATACTGGATCATCTCCGACTCGTTTTCGCCCGCCAGCGCGACATACACCACCACCGCGTCCGCGCCCAGCCGCAGCGCCTCGTCAACCGAGCCAATCGGTGTGACCACCGAGCCCTGGGGCCTACCAGCCGCGGAAGCCGAGAGCATCAACGCCAGCGAGGTCGCGGGGGTAAACTCGTCCACGACCTGCCGCGAGATGCCGCGCCCAAGCATAAAGACGTTTGCGCCCCCCGCGATGGCCTCCCGCGTGCGCTTCCGCGTGTCATACAGTCCATCCAGAAAGTTTGGTGAGGTCATGCCATGATCGAGCGCGCAGATAATACAGGACCCATACTGTGGCTCAATCAGTCGCTTCAAGCGAATGGTTTTTCCCTGGCTCATGGTGCTGCTCCTTCTCTCGTTGTTAGATATACCCACTGTCGAGTATACAGGTACAGCTAGCAAGCGTCAATGGATGGTTTAGACAGGTACTACCTCCTTCTCACACACATTTTGAATCCTTTGCGCTCCCAGTACAATGTATAGTAAAGAAACTGGATGCTTTGGTGTTGGAAGGGATGTGGGTATATATTATGAAGAGCCAGAAAATCGAAACGAGCACGATAAGTGAGCACAAAACAGCTCCCTCACTTACGGAACGAGAGATGATCGCGAACGCGGAAACTGCCGACCTGCAGCAAGTTTCCGTCGGAAAGCAGGACGAGAGGCAGATCACGCCAATCAAGCAGGAAGAGCCGAACACGGCGCTACTGGCCGCAACGGGAGGGCTGGCCGTTATGCTTGGGCAGCTGGTTGCCTATTTCAATAACCGGGCACATATCGATGACCTGGATGTCCTCAGCTTTAGCCTGCACCACCTGTTCTGTCGTGTGGATTTCCTCTACAATACAACCCTGCCAGCATTGGCAACATGGACAAAATCGCTGCAAGCAGGCCAGACAGGTCACCCACCTCACCTTGCCCATCCGGCATACCGGCAGCAGGATGTACGCCAACGGCAGCAGGTCTGGACACAGCTTCAGGCAATCAATCGCACACTTGACCGTATGGAGCCGCTCTGCCATCTCCTGAGCGATGCAGCCGAGTGTGTCCTCGAGCGTTTCGATTTGAGCAGCGATATACTGGGTTTCGCGGAAAGTGGCAAACCACCCGCGTCTCCGCGATCAGAACTGGAGCATGACGACCAGCAGGACTGGGTGCAGATCATCGACATGGAACGCTGGGAGCAGGCCTTTACCGCCATCGCGCAGACCCTTTTTTCCTGGCAGGAACAGCACAGCATGCTCCCCTCGTTCGCCGCCCAGTTCGCACACCTGCTCCCGACTGCGCCAACCCTGCCTGAACTCGATGCAGCTTTCGCCACCATACTTGACAGCGCGGGCGCAATCTATGGCGATATTCTACCCGGCTTCCGCGCTATCCTCTCGGCAGATGAGGCGATGATTGCCGCGCTGCTGTACGACCTGATGCAGCAGTCAGATCAGTTGTTGATGAAGTTCGATACGACCCTTGAACCCATGAATACCCTCATCAAACACTACGCCATCGGGTCAGAACTGAGCTAATCGTATCTTAACCATAAGCGATAGGTCTTAACAGGAATGTAACCCTATTGATGCTTTATTCCCAACGGTCCTCATGTAGGATGAAAGATACAGGCGCACTTGTGCGTACTTGCTCATAAGGAGCCAGAGGATGGGCTACGAAGCTATAACTCTTCCAGCGACGGAAGCGATTCATTCGCATTACACCTATGAAACGGTCGGGACTCTCTCACCCATTAGAGCGGCAATGGAAGCTTTACTCTCGTGCGGGATGGAGCAGATCTCACTGGTTATCATTAAGCTGATTTATGACCAGGATTATCGTGTATCATTGGCCGGGCAGAGCAGCGCCTATCTCTTGAACAATCTTCGTCCACTGGTGCGCAAAATGGACAACGTTTTTCTACTGGATACCAGCATGGTTTTTGTTTTGCGCACGGCCACCCAGGATGGGGGCGCTATTGTGCAGGACCGTCTATGGGAGGCCCTGCTCTGGCGTATTCATAACATGACCGAAAGAGATGTACCGCGCCCTCGCAGCATGACCATTGGCCATAGTGGCTATCTAGAGTCCGGTGCCTGCATAGAAGCCTGTATCGAAGCAGCCGAAGCCGTCAGTCAAGGCTACTATTGGCAGCCTGAAAAGCCTTCACGGAAACCGGCGCGGCAATCCCAGCCACGGACATTACAGACCGCAACAGAAGAAACCGTAGCGGAGCTTCCAGCACTCGCGCGCAAACTGGGAATTCCTTACCTGATACTTCTACCACGCAAAATGCCCGCGGGCGTGAAGCGTCTCGTCAATCCGAAGCTGGCCCAAGAATTGCACTGCTTTCCCGTTGGGCGCGAGCGCAACATGCTCACAGTCGCGATGCTCAATCCACAGGATCGTACAGTATTAGATCGCCTGCACCAGGAGACAGGTCTGCTCATCTTCCCGGTATTGACACATCCAGAAGCTTTGCAGCGAGCACTTGAACAATTGGTTTGAGAGGGATACAATGCTGGAGAGCATTTCGTAGGGGCGAGATTTATCGCGCCCGTTCTAGCGGAGGAAGATATCCGGCAATGTGGGCGCGATGAATCTCGCCCCTACAATAGAAAGGGACTTTTTTCTACATGAGAATATTAGTCACCGGAGGAGCCGGTTTCATCGGGTCACACATTGTGGATCAATGCGTGGCTCTGGGCCATGAAGTCGCTATTGTGGATAATCTTTGGGAAGAAGGCGGTGGCAAAAAAGAGAACCTCAATTCCAAAGCAACATTCTACCGCGCTGATATCACCGATGAGGCAACACTCCAGAAAATCTTTGATGAAGTTCGCCCGGAAATCGTCAGCCACCAGGCAGCGCAGCACAGTGTGGCGATCTCGACCAAAAATCCCCAGCTTGATGCGCGCGTCAACGTGCTTGGCCTGCTGAATGTGTTGACCAATTGCACCCGTATTGGAACGCGCAAAATCATCTTTGCCTCTTCTGGCGCGACCTATGGCACTCCTGCCCGCCTGCCCATCGATGAAGAAGTACCGCAGCGTCCAGAGTCGCCCTACGGCATCACTAAGATGGTCACGGAACACTATTTACGCTACTGGCAGGAGGCGAACGGGCTGACCTATACCGCGCTGCGCTACGGCAACGTCTATGGCCCGCGCCAGGACCCCAATGGAGAAGCCGGGGTGATCGCTATCTTTGCCAAACGCTTCCTCAATCACGATAGCGTACGCATCGACTGGGACGGCGAACAGCAGAAAGACTACGTGTTCGTCGAAGACGTGGCGCGGGCTAATGTGCTTGCCATCGATCATGGCGATAACGATATCTTTTGTATCGGCACAGGGCGAGGCGCATCGGTCAACGAACTCTACCACACGCTGGAAAAGATCACCGGGTACACGCCGGAGATTGTCCGCGCACCCAAACGCCCCGGCGATATCTACCTGGCCTACTTCGATTGCAGCAAGGCCGAGCGCGTCCTGGGTTGGAAACCACAGGTCACTCTCGAAGAGGGTATGGCAAAGACGGTAGATTTCTTCAGAAAGTAATGCATACCAACAAAAAACCTGTCCTGGTACAGCGTTAAATTGTCCCCGCCAACGCCAGCGTTTGCGCGTAGGAGCGCACAACCTCGCGCATATGGCGCGTAATCACGTGAGCAAGGATCATATGCGCGTCCTCTTCCTGTTCGATATTTTGGCCAGGAGCCAGCACAGCGGCATCAACAATATTCTTGAGCTTTCCTCCGGTCGCTCCCAGCAGGCCGATAGTGGCTGCGCGGCTCTGCCGCGCCAGCTTTACGGCGTTAATCACATTTGGTGAATTGCCGCTCGCGCTGATGCCGATAACCACATCGCCCGGCTCGATCAAGTTCGCCAGTTGTTCCGCAAAAATGTGTTCATAATGAGTATCATTGCTCCATGCCGTGATGAGGGGGACATGATCGGTTAGCGAGATGGCCTTCAGGCGAGGCGCGCCCGGCATAATGGTATTCTTTGCCAGGTCGAGCGCGAAATGAGAAGCAGTAGCGGCGCTTCCACCATTGCCCATCACGAAAATACGGTGCCCATTATGATAGGCTTCTTCCAGGATGGATAACACCGCCTGGAGATCGGAAAGCGAGATGGCCTGCATCATCTGTTCAAGCTCGCTGAAGTAATTGGTGATCGACTCCACGATGTTTTATCCTTCCCTTGCTATTGTACTGAGTGTGCCCGGTGACTCTCTCGGATCAGCATAGGGCGCGACCCACAGATTATTAAAGTTGGCAACATTCAATAATACCTTCGCGCCCGAATGATCGAAGCGGAAATTCATGCGCTTCAAACCGCGCTTCTCTAATGCCTCGGTGACGGGGTTCTGCCTCCCCTCGGGACAGTACAGCAGCAGGAAGCCGCCACCGCCCGCTCCCGTAATTTTGCCCGCGGTCGCCCCATGTTCCAACGCCAGGCTATAGCACTCATCGATGAAACTGGTCGAGAGGTTAGGGGCGAGACGGCGTTTCTCCTGCCAGGAATAGTGGAGCAGGCGCGCGAACTCATCCAGGTCGCCCCGTTCAAGGCACGCCTGCACCTCTACGGCTACCTGCTTGATATGGTGTAGCGCCTGCAACACCGCGTCATCACGGTCCTCGGTAGATTTGCGCTGGTGTTTGAGGATAGAAGTTGATTCGCGTGAACTGCCCGTAAAGAACAGCATCAACCGGTTTTCAAGCGTCTGGAGTACATCGCGCGCGATCTTCAAGGGTTCGACCGTCACGCCCTCGCTGCTAAACGTGATTTTATTCAGACCACCGAAGGCCGCCGCGTATTGATCCTGTTTGCCTATCGGCATGCCCATCTTGCTAATCTCGATGGAGGAGGCGAGTTCCGCTACCTGCTGCTTGGTCATCGGCTGCTCAAGCAAAGTTGAGATCGCGCGCACCATCGTCACGGCTGCCGCGCTCGATGAACCCAGTCCGGTACCAGGGGGCACCTCGCTGGCAACAAAGAGGTTGATACCCCGGCGGATTCCAAAATGATGTAAGATGGCTTTAGGAAGAGCTAAATCGCCATTCCAGAAGAGATCATTATAGGGAGAATGGCGAAACAGTGAACGATAGTCAGCCGAGATCACCTGGAGATCATCCGCATCTTCAGTGGTAATAATGGCATAAAAGTATTTATTAATTGCTGTACTGATTACCAGACCACCATATTTCGCATAATATGCCTCAAGGTCAGTTCCTCCACCCCCAAAACTGATGCGCATGGGCGCTCTCGCAATTAGCATTGTTTTTTCTCTCTTCTTATCATGCTCATCTATAATAAGGATGAGAGGGGCGCGATGCATCGCGCCCCTACCCTTGTTTATGCCACCGGTTGGCGCATCGCTTCTATGAGTACCTTCGCGACCTCCGGGCGGGAGAACTCGCGTGGTGGAATCTCGCCCGCCTGCAACATCTGGCGCACCCTGGTGCCACTGAGCGTCACGTGCTGCTCATTGCCGTGCGGGCAGGTTTTCGATGATGCCATCGAATCACAGGTGCGGCAGAAGAAGGTATGATCGAAGAACATGGGCGTGATGCCAAGCTTGGCGGCATCAAAGTTCGCGAATATATAATGCGCATCATACGTGCCATAATAGTTGCCTACGCCTGCGTGGTCGCGCCCGACGATGAAATGCGAACAGCCGTAGTTCTTGCGCATCAACGCGTGGAAAACGGCTTCACGCGGGCCAGCATAGCGCATAGCGGCAGGCAGCACGCCAAGAATCACGCGATCCGCCGGATAGTAGTTTGCCAATAAGACTTCGTAACAGCGCATGCGCACATCAGCCGGGATATCATCGCCCTTGGTATCGCCCACCAGGGGATGCAGGTAGAGACCGTCAACAGTCTCTAAGGCGCACTTTTGAATGTACTCGTGCGCGCGGTGCACGGGGTTACGCGTCTGGAAGCCGACAACCCGTTTCCAGCCACGCTCCGCGAACTGCTGGCGAGCCTGCGCGGGGGTAAAGCGATACCTGGCAAAGGCCTGGTGCTGCAGCGCCACAACCCGCACAGGGCCGCCTAGCAGGACATCTCCCTGCGAGTAGAGAACCTTTACGCCGGGGTGCGCATCTTCCGTAGTGCGATAGACCTTGTCGGCCTCCAGTTCCTTGTCATAACCAAACTTCTCTTCGATGGTCATAACCGCCTGCAATGCCCCCTGAACCACGAGCGCGACCTGCGAACTTTCTTTCAACGCGCTCGCCTGCTCCGTGCTGACGGCGAGGGTAATCGGCACTGACCAGGGCAAGCCATTGCTCAGGTGCATGTCGTTCACGCTGCCCAGGTAATCGGCGCGCGTCATGAAGCCGCCTAACGGGCTATACGCGCCGATAGCCAGCATCTCCAGGTCAGCTAACTGGCGAGAGCCAATTTCCACCTGGGGAAGCCCTTTCGCGCGCTCACGCAGCTCGTCCTGCTCTTGCTCGCTCGCCATATTCAAGATCAGTTCCCCACCATGAGGAGCAATCAAACCGTTTATCATGTCTTTGTCACCTTCGTAGGGACGCGATTTATCGCGTCCATCTGGTACATTGGTAGTGGGCACAATAAATTGCGCCCCTCCACAATTTACAGGTAGCCCAGCGCCGCGAGACGCTCGGTCACAACTTTCGCTTCCTCTTCGGGCGCTTCCTCTGATTCGAGGTAGCCCAGCTCTTCAAGCTTCGCGATAATGCGGGAGACGCTCTCTTCAACCGTCTCTTTGTCGGTCTCAACCACCAGTTCAGGATGATCCGGCTCCTCGTAGGGATCGTCTACGCCGGTAAAGCCCTTGATCTTGCCCTCATCGGCCAGTTTATAGAGGCCCTTGACGTCGCGCTGGCGGCAGACATCGATCGGACACTTCACGTAGACTTCGACGAAGTTACCGATATGATTGCGCGCCCACGCCCGTGTCTCGATATAGGGGGAGATGGCGGCGGAGATGCACGCTACACCGTTGCGCGTGAGCAGGCCGCACACAAATGCGATCCGCTTGATGTTGGTATCACGATCCTCTTTGCTGAAGCCCAGGCCTTTGCTCAGGTGCGTGCGCACGATATCGCCATCCAGTATCTCAACATTGCGCCCGCGCACCTTGAGACGCTGTTCGATCACCTCAGAAAGCGTGCTTTTGCCAGCGCCAGAAAGACCTGTAAACCAGAGAGTAAAACCAGTAGTTGCCATGTTGTATTTCTTCCTCCAAATTGTTCGATAATCTTCGATGTAGTCAGGACCAGGCGACGCGCCTCAGCGCATATGGCCTCTGTCCGTATCTCTTAGAATGCCCTGCCCTGCATATCGGCGGGAACAGGCACATCCAGTTGTTTCAGAATCGTCGGAGCCATATCCATGAGCTGCAAGCCGCTCAACTCGCGCCCACCGGGGCCTTCGTCAACCTGCGGATCATGTTTGATCACAATGCCGAACTGGGCGTGGTTGCAGTCGTCCGGGCCGGTGTCATTATCAAAGGTGTAGATGGACCCATGTCCGACCGTCCCGACGGACCGCCAGAAGAGATCACCAAAGTACACTATCAGGTCAGGTGGAACTCCGTTGACTTCGTGATAGATTTCCCTGGGCTTGTAGACCGTTGTACCAATATGAACGCCATCCGGGTCGACGATTGCCTCAAATTTGGCTTTGAGTTCGTCGCGCAGCGCTTCAACCTCGCCGGGCTTGACGATACCCTGCGGCTCGCGGCCTTCGATGTTCAGGAAGATGCGCGCATAATAGCCGCCATCGCCCCAGACCCGGGTCTTGCTCCAGTCAATCTCGCATTTATCAATAGCGGTGAGGCTGCTGGGCATCGATTTGAGGGTCAGATAGCCTTCCTGAATCAGCCACTCATTGACACAGATGCCGCCATCCATCTTCTTCGCACCGTGATCGGACACGATGAACACTGTCGTGTTTTCATCCACCAGGTCGAGAATCTGACCAATCTCATTGTCCAGGTAGCGATAATACTGATGGATACTCTCGTTGTAGACCGGGTGCACTTCATATTTATGATGAGTGGGATCGTGATACTTCCACAAGCCGTGATGGATACGGTCGGTTCCCATCTCCACGAACATGAAGAAATCCCAGTCTTTCTCCGCGATCCACTTCTTGACGAGCTTGAAGCGTTTTTCGGTCATGGTATAAATCTGGCGCAGCAGGTACTCTTT